>JBKPNP010000461.1:0-1818 GCA_046732775.1 Acidobacteriota bacterium | reverse complement strand
CCGGAGCTTTTAAATGTACGCGAGGTGTTTCAACATTTGTGCGCTGATTTAAGACCTCACATGTTCAAGGAAGAGCAGGTACTTTTCCCGTACATAACAGCGACGGAGAAAGCAGAAATTGCTAACACAGCAGCTCCCTTTGCTCCTTTCGGAACCGTCAACAATCCAATACGCATGATGATGATGGAACACGACACCGCCGGCGATCTCCTGCGTGAGTTACGCGCCTTGACGTCAGACTACAAAGTGCCGGCGGATGGATGCGTCAGTTACCAGACGCTTTATCGGGCTTTGGAAGGTTTGGAAGCAGACCTTCATCAACACATTCATTTAGAAAACAACATTCTGTTTCCGAGAGCGTCGCAAGCGGAAGCTCGCTGCCAACTTAAGTAAATCTGGAAAATTGGCGAAGCGCTGGGGGAGGTGGTCAGCTACCAAGCTTCCCGGCGGGCAATGGCAGTTACAGGATGCAGTCAGGGGTTTCAAAGCGGCTGTCTCTATCTAAAAGGGGCGTAAGCTAAATGAAAGTCACTTCCAGCACGGCGGCCCAACCGAACCTGCGTCTGAGACACGATCATGAAAAGCTAGGTGAGCTACTAAAGAAGCTTGAGCAGGCCCTGGCTGACGCGGATCTCGCGGCCAGCCACGCCCTGCTCGATCTTTTTTGGGCGCGATTGGCCGTACACATTCGCGCTGAACACCTTCACCTGTTTCCCCTGGTGATGAAGGGACTGGCGGAACGTGACGGCTCTGGCGAAGTTGCGCTGAGCGAGGCTGAAGCAATCATCGCTCAGTTGCGTGCGGATCACGATTTCTTCATGCATGAATTGGCGGAAGCAGTTGCCGTTCTGCGCGAACTCGAACTCAAACCCACAGACGGCGAACCGTTCAAAGAGCGGATAAGTGAAGTGCATGAAGTTGTTCTTTCGATCGTAGACCGCTTACTGACTCACAATAGTCTCGAAGAAGAACGAGTTTATCTTTGGGCAATCATGTTTTTGAGCGCGCAAGAACAGAAGGAACTAGCAACACGGATAGCGGAGGAACTGGTAAATCGTCCGCCGAGGTTTTCGTCGGAGAGCTGGTCGCAGCCCTGAATCACGACATTAACAGCAACGATAGCGTTGTGATATAAGCCTACTCTCAACGAACAAACCGATCGCTAAAACAGTTTTGGTCTCGACTGTCTATGCCTAGCCTGTCGACAAATCGAAAGCCCGTCTGGCTGGCATTGGCCGCCTCCTTCCTACTGACAATTCTTATCATCGTCGGCTCACGCAATCTCGAACACTACGATGCCGCCCTTTTCGGTTACACGATCGCCAGTGTCGTTGCCTTTGGCGCCGTTGTATTTCGTTATGCCGTTTGGTTGCAACGACCGGCAACGCGTGTGTATTGGCGGCGCGGCTGGAAGCTCTACCTGCAACGCGAAAAGTTGTTGCAAAACACGGCGAACGCCGCCAAAACTGTGGCCACCAACATTGTCGGGCAGCGTTTTATTTTTAGACGCGGTTTTACGCGTTGGGCGATGCACTTTCTCATAATGTGGGGCTGTGTACTCTCGGCGTTGATTACATTTCCGTTGGTGTTTGGTTGGGTGCATTTCAAGCTGGAAGGTGAGCTGGGCTACCGGGCTTATGTTTTCGGTTTTCCGTTAAATGTGATGCAGGGCCGCAGCGTGCTCGCGTGGGTTACCTTTCATGCGCTCGACTTCACTGCCGTGATGGTCATTGCCGGATGCGCGATCGCAATTCATCGTCGCTTGCGTGATCGCGGCGCGATTGCGTTACAGCAGTTCACCCTCGATTTCGTTCCTCA
>JBKPNP010000460.1:0-1114 GCA_046732775.1 Acidobacteriota bacterium | reverse complement strand
GAATCCCATTGGGCAGCGGGCGACCTAAGCTATCAGCGCTGTCCTTAAACTTGTCTCTTGCCAACTCAAAACTCAGAAGCATTCGCGCGGTCGCATTGCTCGCGGTGATCAAATACTTCAATTGATCGCCGGCGTCGTGCCAGCCGCCACTGGCATCCATAAAACTACCATCGGAAACCGGAGCATAAACCGTCCGGCCATCGCGCATGTGGCAGACCATGTCCAGGTAAGGGTTATAGCCGCAACGCTGTTGCCGCATGAACAGCAGCAAATCGTCTTGATACGGCGGGTAGACGCCAATTGAAAACTCCCGTGAGGTGGCGCCGCTCTCTTCGAGGTGCAACACAGTTCGCCCGGGTTGTTGATACGTTGAGAAGTCGAGCTCGTAATAGTACGGGAATGCGCCATCCCAGTTTTGCCGGGGTACGGACTTCAACGGACCACGAAAGACAACACGATTCGAGGTGTCCTTTAAAACAAATTCGCCGCCGAGTGGTGTTTTAGAAAATGCGATACCGATCTTGGTACCAGGCGCAAGATAGCCTACTTGATTGACTCGAATGAACGCGTTGCTTTGCGCAAACGAAGTGGAAAAACCAGTCAATACACAAACTGCCACACGTACATAATACCGACTCAAGAGAATGCGCTCCGGTCTTATTGGTATCTTCGCGCGACCTCGCTTGAATGGAACGACTCTAATTTTGTCCTCGAGCTTTCCTTGACGACCGGGCGGGATCGCGTACGACCACAACTGAACAATGCGCGTTCATCGCTACTGCCTCCGAAACGCTCCCTAATAGCAAACGCTTGAAACCGCGTTGCCCGTGTGAACCCACGACGATGAGGTCGGCATTCCATTTTTTCCCCGCTTCGAGAATGACCTCTTTCGGGTTACCGGAGAGCACGAGCGCCGTCGCTTTCAGTCCTGCAGAAGCCAGAACTTCTTCGGCGCTGTTAACATTGATCATCGTGCTGGGCGGTCTGATCAACCAGGGCTCTTCGACAGTTACTATGCTGAATTCGCTTCCTTCAGGCCAGGGCCGTCCGGCGAGGGCCAGGGCCGCCGCCATCGAAGTCTCCGAACCGTCAGTGGCGAGTAACACCCTTCTCG
>JBKPNP010000459.1:0-4281 GCA_046732775.1 Acidobacteriota bacterium | reverse complement strand
GCTTTGATCTGATCATTTTGGATGTAATGCTGCCGGGCGGCAGCGGTTTCGATATTTGCCGGGACCTCCGCCAACACGGAATTAAGACGCCCATCATCATGCTGACGGCGCGTGGGCAGGTCGTTGACAAAGTGCTAGGTTTGAAAATTGGCGCCGACGATTACGTCACCAAGCCGTTTGAGATGATGGAGCTGCTGGCCCGCGTGGAAGTTCAACTGCGCCGCGGACAGCGCGTTGGATCGAATCAAGGTGAGATACACAACTTTGGCGACGTTCGGGTAGATCTACGCGCGGCTGAAGTAACTCGCCGCGAAAGGGTGGTAGAGCTTTCGGCGAAAGAGTTCAAACTGCTGCGTTATTTTATTGAACACCGCGGCGCGGCGCTCTCCCGCGATGAACTGTTGAATGAAGTTTGGGGTTACGATGCGGCGGTGTCGACGCGTACGGTTGACGTGCACGTCGCCTGGTTAAGGCAGAAGCTCGAAGTCAATCAACGTCATCCGCAGTTAATATTGACCATCCACGGACTTGGTTATAAGTTTGCCGACTAATCCCCGACGATGAAAAACGCCATAGCAATTTTTGGTTCGCGTGATATCGATCGCGAAACAGCGCGAACTCTGTTTGAGCAGCATCTGAGTCCGTTTGTGTCACAGGGACGGACCTGGCTGGTCGGCACCGCTCGCGGCGTCGATCAATGGGCAATCGAATGGCTACTCGAAAACAGTGAGCAGTGCTGGGCTGTGGTTCCCTATACGCGGTTTAAGCAGCCGCAATGGATTCAGCCGTCGCTGGAGCAAGTCGACCGCGTGGTGGAGTTACAACTGCCGAAGCGAAAGACCGCGAGCATGATTAGAAACCGGGAAATGGTTGATATGTCGACAATCGTTTGTGCTTTTTGGTCCGGCAAAGGCGGCGGGACGATTAAGACGCTTAAGTATGCATTGCGCCAACAAAAAGAGGTCCACGCAGTGCCCGTTGCGAACCTTGATGGGTCGATGTAACCAGCGTCGTCATCAAATCGTGACGAAGCCAATCTAGTGTGCTCTTCCTTAAATCAAACAATTCCGCAGGAGATGAATCATGTCGATAGCACGTGTTACTGAAATTAGCTCCACTTCAACCAAGAGCTTCGAAGATGCAATTCAAGGCGGCGTCCGCCGCGCCACAGAAACGCTGCGCAACGTTCGCAGCGCCTGGGTCAAAGAACAACAAATCAAGATCGAAGGCAATAACATTGTTGAGTATCAGGTCAACATGATGATTACCTTCGTGCTCGAAGAGGGCGACCAGACCGATGTTGCGTAACTGTCGCCAGAACTTCTTCACGTTATCGCCGCGGCGGCGGTGACAAGAAGGTGGCCAGACGTGAAACGTTTGGCTGCCTTCGATTCGCAGTTGCGCCGCGCCGCCAGCCAAATCTTATTTATGTTGCGAAGATCGCAGCCCTCAATTACCTTCTCTGCGTTTCGGCGCATTCCACAAAAAGTCTAAGAGTGATCCGGCTATGCCGCCCGATGTGCGGAAGCGCTCCGCGCTTCCGTCGCAACCCTTAAAAACCTTGGGCGGAACCCTAAAAAGGCCGTAGCCCAGGAACCGGATGAACTTGGCGGCAGGCCACAGGCCTTCCTCAATCAGACGGCATGGCCCGGTTGTTAAGGACTTTAGTGCCAGTCCTGTCTCTGATCTCAATATGAATGATCGAGCCGCAAATTCACTGCTAAGGGAAAAGGCTGAAAAAAAGTTTTGGGGACTGCGCGAGCGCGAGCTTCGTGTACTGGCGCTCGTCATCTCTGTTAAAGCACTCCTGTTTCTGTTCGCCGCTCAAAGTTACCAGGTACTTCAAAATGAGCGCATCCTAAGTCTGCGTGGCTGGCTGGAGATTTGGAATCGCTGGGACTCGCTCAATTATCAAAAACTGGCAACACTTGGTTATGCCGCGCAAGGCGAACTGAAACCGCTGCTCGTGTTTTATCCGCTCTTTCCCTGGAGCGTGAGAGCTTTGGCGTTTCTGAGCGGTGACTATCTGGTCAGCGCTTTTTTTGTTTCAACGATTGCTTCGCTCGCTTTAGCAGTAGTGTTTCTGCGTTTGCTGGAACTCGACTACACCAAACCGCTGGCCCAGCGCGCAGTTTGGTTCCTCTTCATATTTCCCACCAGCTACTTCCTGCACATTGGTTATACCGAAAGTCTATTTCTCGTGCTGGCGCTCAGCTGTATCTACAGCGCACGCAAACAACGCTGGTTGCTGGCCGGCGTACTGGGTGGCCTTGCGTGTATGACGCGGGCCAACGGCGTGGTCTTAGGACCGGTGCTCGCAATGGAAATTTGGCAGCAGTATCGAACCAGCCGACGTTGGGAGTGGCAATGGGTTTGTATCGTGCTGGTCGCCGCCGGATTTGGGGGTTACCTTTTACTCAATCATTTCATCACAGGTAACGCGTTCGCATTTGTCACACTGCAGCGGGAATTTTTTGGAAAATCGTTGTCGAGTCCAATCACAGGATTTCTCGATGCCCTCGGTTCGATGACTCGCTCACCCGCTGAGGCGGAAATGGTGGGCACGCAGGAAGTCTTCTTCATAACGCTTGGCCTTGCGTGCACGATCGTCAGCGCGTTCAAACTACGCGCAGCCTATACCGTTTGGATGGCGGGAAACTGGCTGCTTTTCGTGTCGGTGAGTTTCGTTTTGAGCGTGCCGCGATACACACTCACGATGTTTCCCATCTTCATTCTCTTCGCGATGCTCGCCTCGCGCCGAATCTGGCTGGCCGTGCTTTCGGTGTGGTCAATCCTTTACCTCTCGTTCTTTAGCGCGGTGTTCGTGCTCGGTCGTTGGGCGTTCTAGACTTCTATACTGGCATTGCGGTTGCCATTTACCGTTTTCGCTAGCAAAAAAGTCTTAAAGTCGAACTACATCTGAACGCTTGAACGGCATCTGTGTATTGTTGTCAGGCGAGAATGCGAGTTGAGAAATGCCGATAAAAAGCGACGACCTACACGGCAACGCACCGGACGCCGCCAGTACCGCGTTGCTGCTGATTGACGTCATCAACGACTTTGAATTCGAAAACGGCGAACAGCTATTGAAGCTGGCAATGCCGGTCGGGGAAAACATCGCTGGGCTAAAATCACTCGTGAAAGGCGCGGGGCTGCCGGTCATTTACGTTAACGATAACTTTGGCAAGTGGCAGTCTGATCTGAACAAGATCGTCTCGCATTGTCTTGAAGACGGCGTGCGCGGTGAGCCTTTTGTGAAGCTGGTCTTACCAGACGATGACGACTACTTCGTTTTGAAACCGAAGCACTCAGGGTTTTACTGCACCAGCCTCGAGTTGGTGCTCGAACACGTCGGCGCGACAAACCTCATTCTCGCGGGGATCGCCGGCAACAACTGTGTGCTGTTCACCGCTAACGATGCGTACATGCGCGACTTCAAAATATTCATTCCCGCTGATTGCGTCGTGTCCGAATCGCCGGAAGAAAATGAGTATGCGTTGAAGCAGATGGAGAAGGTTTTGAAGGCCGACATCTCCCCTTCGCGTGAGTTGGATCTTGAAGCGTTGAAGCGAACGGACGAGGCAGGTAAAGCGAAGAAAGCCAAAGCCTAGCTACTAAACGAAAGAATCATTTCTTCAGGTTGTATTTGAACCAGTCCTCAGCTGAATAAGTCGGCACGTCCTTACCCACTTCTTTTTCAATCTTTTCCTGAGCTGTGCCGATGGCTGCATTTATGAATCGATGGGACACGCATTCGGATTTATCGATTCCGAGACGCTCAAAGAGCGGTTGGATATCGGATCCGAAGCGGCGCATGATCGGATCGTCAAGCGAGAAGTAGAAACACAACGCAACGTTACAAGCGAGCCGGGTGGCCGCGTCCACCACTTCCTGGTCCCGCGATTTCAGCGGATGGTGCTCGCTGATAATTATTTGCAGCGCATTAATGTTTGTGAATGAACTAAGTTGCGGTTCGACGCGAAAGGCGCGGGCTGAACCGAGCCAGACTCTTGTGGTTGCACTCGAACAGAGCTCTGACGGATTAAGTGAGGTGAAGCTTTCAAAATGTACGTTCCTGGTGTGCAGGAGACTGGCGATGCGCGCCTGGGTAGCTTCAAAGTGACTCAACACGAGCACACTTCGTCCATTGCCTTTCGTCGTAGCCACATCGAGACAAAGCTGCTCCAGCTTAATCTGCTCATCAAACCAAACTTTGTCGTCCTGAACAATTGCCGGCATCTTGAGCTGAGCGAAATCTATAGGCGATCAAACATTATTTCG
>JBKPNP010000458.1:0-2512 GCA_046732775.1 Acidobacteriota bacterium | reverse complement strand
CTCGAAAACGTTTTGCGCGGTCGCAATGTCCCGCGCGAACGCATGCTGTCGGTCGCGAAGCACTATGAAATGTTCGGCGGCGTCAGTCCCATCAACGAACAAAACCGCAAGCTGATCGCCGCGCTGACAAAAGAGCTACAGTCAAACGGGCCAAACCTGCCAATCTATTTCGGCAATCGCAATTGGCATCCGCTGCTCGCCGACACGCTCCGGCAAATGCGCGACGACGGCGTGAAACGGGCGCTGGCGTTTGTAACGTCAGCTTACAGTTCTTACTCGAGTTGCCGGCAGTATTTGAACGATATCGAGAGCGCGCGCCTGACACTCGACGGCGACGCGCCTCGGGTTGAGAAGCTGCGCGCGTTTTTCAACCATCCAGGATTTATCGAAGCTAACGTCGCAAATGTGCGAACGGCGCTCGAGCAAGTTCCCGAACAGCGGCGCCAGCAGACTCCTGTGGTTTTCACCGCGCACAGCATTCCTGACTCGATGGCGACTAACTGTGACTACGAGTCCCAGCTGAATGAAACCGCCCGGCTAATTGGTGAAGAGTTGGTCATCACAAATTGGACGCTGGTGTATCAGAGTCGCAGCGGATCGCCCATGCAACCGTGGCTCGGTCCGGATGTCTGCGAACACTTGCGTGACCTACGCGCCCGGGGCGCACGCGATGTGGTGGTGGCCCCGATTGGCTTCGTGTCCGACCACATGGAAATTGTTTACGATTTGGATACTGAAGCCGCAGCGCTTTGTCGGGAGCTGGGCTTGAATATGGTTCGCGCGGCAACCGCGGGCACGCATCCCGCGTTCGTGTCGATGGTTCGCGAACTGATTCTTGAACGGCTCGATCCGAACCTGCCGCGTCGAGCTTTAGGAACCTTTGGAGTTCGCTCCGATAAGTGCGCTCCGGATTGCTGCGCTGTGGGCTAGTTAATTCTGAATCACGTTGAGCAATGACTCGGATTGTAATCATCGGCGGCGGCATAACGGGCTTAGCAGCCGCGCATCGTCTGCTCGAAAAGAGTCGCGAAGCCGGTAGACGAATCGAACTGACGCTGATCGAGCGCAGCAATCGCCTCGGTGGCATCGTACGAACCGAAGAACGCGAAGGCTTTCTACTTGAACGCGGTCCCGATTCTTTTATCTCAGAAAAGCCTGCAGCGCTGGAACTCGTAAAACGTCTTGGCCTCGAATCACGCCTGATCGAAACGAACGACAAAGATCGTCGCAGCTTCGTAGTACAGCGCGGCCGTCTGTTGCCCGTACCCGAGGGATTTCAACTGCTCGCCCCCGCCCGCGTTTGGCCATTCATCACCACCAGTATCTTTAGCCCGGCCGGCAAAGCGCGCATGGCGCTCGAACTCCTGATACCGCGTCAAGCCGGGAATGGAAACGACGAAAGTCTCGCCGATTTCGTCCGGCGCCGCTTTGGGCGCGAAGCGCTCGAGCGCATGGCGCAACCGATGGTGGGCGGCATCTACACTGCCGATCCCGAAAAATTGAGTCTGCGGGCAACGATGCCTCGCTTCCTCGATATGGAACGCGAACACGGCAGCCTGATACGTGCGCTGCGCAAGCAAAACTCAGCTGCTTTAAATCGAGAAACCAGCGGCGCGCGTTACAGCTTGTTTCTTTCGTTTGACCGCGGGATGCAGGTGCTGACCGATGAACTAGGCAAACAGATGGCGGGTGCCGGCGGTTCGATCCGACTCAACACCACGGTGAAGTCCTTAGCCAGAAACCAGGATGGCGCGTGGAAAGTTGCGCTGGATCAAGGCGAAGTCTTGAGCGCCGACGCTGTTTGCCTGGCGCTGCCTTCGTTTGTGAGTGCGCAATTGCTTGGCGACGTCGACGCGAAACTCGCGGCGCAGTTAAGCGAAATCTCGTATGCGTCGAGCGTCACCATCAACCTCGCCTACCGCCGAGACGATATACCGCATGCGCTTAATGGTTTCGGATTTGTCGTTCCCTTTGTCGAAGGACGGTCGCTGATCGCCTGCAGCTTTAGCAGCGTAAAGTTCGCCGGCCGCGCGCCGCAGGGACAGGTGCTGCTACGGGCGTTTGCAGGTGGAGCATTGCAGCCTGAAGCGTTACAACAAAGCGATGAGCAGTTGCTGACTGGAGTAAGAAACGATTTGCGCGACTTGATTGGAGTTAGAAATGAACCGCTGTTCGCTGAAGTCGCCAGGTGGGAACGCTCGATGCCGCAATATCATCTGGGACATCTTGAACGCGTGGCGCAGATTCAGGAACGACTGACTTCCCTTCCCGGTCTCGCGCTTGCGGGCAACGCATTTACCGGCCTCGGAATTCCCGACTGTATTCGCAGCGGAAAAACGGCTGCCGACGACATCCTCAAAACCTACGGCGCGGCTTTACCCGATCCCAGCTGATTGACCCACGCCGCATTGCCTGCCATTGAAGGCCGAAACGCCTCACGCGGTACCGTGGTCTCAATGTGCATGTTGTCGTCCGTATTTATGATTGCGCCGGCGACGGCCGGAGCTAAAGT
>JBKPNP010000457.1:0-2502 GCA_046732775.1 Acidobacteriota bacterium | reverse complement strand
CACCCTGCTCAAGCACCCCGATGGCTTGCGCCAAACTGTTGACGCGCTCGCCCGGGAGTATGACGGTGAAAAAGTTGATACGGTGATTGGCGTCGAAGCGCGGGGCTTCATCTTTGCCCCAGCGCTTGCCTATCATCTCCGCGCCGGCTTTGTGCCCGTTCGCAAACCTAAAAAGTTGCCGGCGGAATGCGCTTCAATTTCTTACGATCTTGAATACGGACAGGACACGCTTGAGATTCACCGCGATGCGGTCGGCAACGGCCACCGGGTAATCATTGCGGACGATCTGTTGGCAACGGGTGGGACAGCGAAGGCCGTCTGCGATCTGGTTGAGGGTCTGGGCGGAACTGTTGTCGGTTTGGTCTTCGTCGTCGAGCTTGAGTTTCTGCCAGGCCGGCAGAAGCTGGAAGGGTATGACGTGCGTTCGTTGATTAAGTATCAATCGTGAGGAGCAGACAGTAAACAGCAGACAGTAGTCAGCCAAACAACTGCCTGCTGATTGCTGTTTGCTGTATGCTGTCTACCTTGCTGCTCCCGTAGCTCAGTTGCATAGAGCGTCCGCCTCCTAAGCGGAAGGTCGCGCGTTGGAATCGCGCCGGGGGCACCACTTCTCATTAGAGCGAGCAGCGTCGCTTTAACTCGCAAGAGCCTTACTGCTCTGACACCCACTTCGGTATGTGACCGCGCGCAAAGTAGTCAAGACCTTCTTCCAGAGTTTCAAACTTACCATCACCGTCTTCGTCGCAATAGAGAAGCGTTTCGGAATGATCTGTGTATTTGGGTCTTTGGGCAGCGGTAGGTTGGCGACCCTCAGGAACAATTCGCGAGCTTTCTCTATTTGACCTTGCTTCCAGTATTCGAGTGCGATCTTCCCGAATGCTCCGGTGCACAGTCTTCAGCGGTGGCGCTCTCATTGATTCGCAGGGCCTGCTCGAAATCCCCGAGCTCGGCATAGTGAACCGCGATTTCGCTCAGCGCAGATTGGTTGTTTGACTTGCGGGCGTAGACGACGGCGTAACGCAGCGGGTCGGTTTCGTCCAACTCGCCGGGGATGGATGCGGCGGGTTGCTGCCCTTGCAGCACCATCGAGGTGAAACTTACTGCCGCAAGGATTAACGAGGTCAAAAGGCGAGAAGGTGCAACGAACATATCCCCAGTTTAACGTCGGCCAGAGATTTCTACAGCGGCGATGCCTCAGTTGCGCGATGTGGCTCTCCTCAGAAAGAAGTTCCGCAACTCGGAGCCAGGGAAGAGGTTTTATACGTCGACAAACTTCGCACGGTGTTTCGGCTCAGGCAGCATGCAGGATTCGTGTTTGCCAAACACGCGATAACGATTCCGCGCGACGATCTTGTAAACCGCATCGCGAAATGCACGCGGCAAAATCCGGCCGACAGTCATTAGCTTCCACACTCCGCCGAGCTGTTCGAGCATGTAAAGAATTGCATCGGAACGCCCGAGCAATTGTTCGTTGGGTTGAGCATGCCGCCTGATGACGTAGACCGTGTCGAGATCGTCTGGATCGACGCCGTGCCGCGTCAGCACTTCTCGTGTGAAATCGCTCTGTAACGACGCGAAGCGAAAACGATCGTTCCGATCACGCTTGAGAATGAACTGGACGAGGTGGTTGCACAGTCCGCAAACACCGTCGTAGAGAACAATTGGATTGGTTTCAGTTTGAGACAAGTTGGGGTTAGCAGATCACGGAGTGTTATTTGAACTCAAAAGAATTGATGTAGTCATTGTAGGCCTGCTCCCAACGATTGACGGTCTTTTGCGGGCCGGTCAGTTTCACAAAATAGGATCCGTTTGGCGTCTCAATGATGGCGCCGCGCAGGCGGTAAATCGCCGACGCGTCTTTCGGCGCGCTGTCCTGAGACATGCCGCCTGAATAGGTTCCCAAAACATCGACGGTGCTAACCGCCAACCCGTTCACAGTCGTTGTGCCCAGCTTGGCCTTGTCCTTCGAGGGCGAGCCGTCCGGTTGTTTCACCTGATTGATCCAGCGCTCGATGTTTGCTTCAGGCGTGCCTCCCTGCCCTTTGCCAAAGTAGAAAACGACGAGCAAGGCGTCGTCGCTGTCGCCCTCCGCTTTCGGCAATTTGTATTGCGCGAACCGCATCTCAGACGTCGGCTTTTCTACGGTCCAGCCTTCGGGCACTTTGAAGTGCAGCTCGCCGGCAACCGGTTGCGCGGACGTATTGGCACTGCGCGAAACGGGTGCTGCAGTACTGGTCGCCGCCGGGCTGCCGGAGTTTTTCGAACAGCCACTGAGAACAAGGGCACAGGCAAAGCTGCAAATGATTATCTTCTTCATGATGTCCGATTTAATCGCAAAGACAATTCGACCGCAAGGTGACACTTCACGGTTCCGGCGTCGACAGCAAGTACACGGCAAAGGACGCGAGCCAGTGTTCACCTGCGTAGTCGCCGCTAGCCACATGCGCTAACGCGTCACGCCCGTGTTTGCGTGCGGCATTCGCTAAAACATTTCGGACGGGA
>JBKPNP010000456.1:0-3418 GCA_046732775.1 Acidobacteriota bacterium | reverse complement strand
CGAAGATGCTGTTCGGCGTTAGCGCAAATGATCCGCTGACTTTTAGCGCGATCACGGTGTTGCTGCTCGGAGTGGCGTTGTTGGCCTGCCTGCTACCGGCCTTGAAGGCGACGCACGTCGATCCGCTGCTGGCGCTGCGGGACGAGTAACAGTAGTCAGTAGGCAGTAGTCAGTAGGCAGTAGTCAGTAGGCAGTAGTCAGTAGGCAGTAGTCAGTAGGCAGTAGTCAGTAGGCAGTAGTCGGCGGCCAGCGGATAGCAGTCAGTCGTCAGCATCTGAACAAACGACTATGGATCGATCAATCTCGTGTGGCTGCCTAATGCTGACCACTGACTACTGACTACTGACTACTGTTTCTGTTAGCCTCTCGTAATCAATGCCCCGAATCCTAATCGCCGACGATCAAACCGACGTGCTCGCCGCGTTGCGCCTTTTGTTGAAGGCCAATCGCTTCGATATTGAAACCGCGTCTTCTCCTGCGGGCGTGCTCGAAGCCGTCAACACCAAGGAGCTCGACGTGGTGCTGATGGATTTGAACTACGCTCGCGACACCACCTCGGGCAGCGAAGGGCTCGATCTCGTCACCCGAATTCAGGGCGTCGATCCCACTTTGCCGTTGGTGGTAATGACCGCGTGGGGCAGCGTCGATCTGGCGGTGGAGGCGATGCGGCGCGGCGCGCGCGATTTCATTCAAAAGCCCTGGGACAATGCCCGGCTGCTCGCGGTAGTACGCACCCAGGTTGAACTCGCCGACGCTTTGCGCCGCGGGCAGCGCCTCGAGGCGGAGAACCTGACGCTGCGTGACAGTGCGGCGGGTGAGGCCGCGAAACAACCAGACATCGTCGCCGAATCTCAGGCGATGAAATCAGTTTTGAAGATTGTCGAACGCATCGGTCCAGCCGACGCCAACGTTTTGATTACGGGGGAAAACGGTGTCGGCAAAGGAGTGATTGCGCGGGCTTTGCACCAGACCTCGGCGCGTTCAGCAAAGCCGCTCGTCTCGCTCAACGCGGGCGCCCTGGCCGAGGGCGTATTCGAAAGTGAACTCTTCGGCCACGTGCGCGGCGCCTTTACCGACGCTCGCGCCGATCGCGTCGGACGCTTTGAGTTAGCTGACGGCGGCACGCTGTTCCTCGACGAGATCGGCAACGTACCGCTCACGCTCCAGCCAAAGCTGCTGCGCGTTCTGGAGACGGGTGAGTTTGAACGCGTGGGTTCGTCAAAGACGCGCAAAGTGGACGTCCGCGTTCTGTCGGCAACTAATGCGGATCTCCATGTTGAGGTTTCGCAAGGCAGGTTTCGTCAGGATTTGTTGTTCCGCCTGAATACCGTCGAGATTCACCTGCCGCCGTTGCGCGAGCGCCGCGACGACATTGCGCCCCTCGCTGAATACTTCCTGCGGCAGCATAGCGAGCGCTATCGTCGCGGGGCGATGACGTTTACGCCACAGGCGCTTGACGCTCTACGCGCGCACGCCTGGCCCGGCAACGTTCGCGAACTGGATCACGTAGTCGAGCGCGCGCTGCTCATGAGCTCGAGCAACGTCGTGACCGCGTTTGACCTGGCGCTGCAAACGACGCCCGACTCCCGACTCTCGTCGCGGCTGGAGGAGATGAGCCTGGAAGAGGCCGAACGCATTCTGATCACGAAGGCGCTGGCCCGGTTCGAAGGCAATGCCAACCGCGCCGCTGAAGCTCTGGGCCTGAGTCGCAGCGCGCTTTACCGCCGCCTGCAGAAGTACGGTCTCTCGTGATGAGTTGCTTCGCGTAGCGCGATACAATGATGTATCAAACCGGCGTGCGTGAAGATAATCAGCATGGAGACCACCCCTAAATCGACGAAGCACATTTCGCCCCTCACCACTCTCGATCCGGCGCTGTTCCCTGGTCGCCGAATAAAATTTGAACGTCGCGTAACCGTCTTGTCCCTCGCGGCCGGGTTCCCGGCAGTCGCTCTCAGCGTGTTTCTGCTCTGGTACGGCGGCTACACCGCGCGCGTGCAGTGGACGATCGACCTGTTCCTCGTCATCTTCTGGCTCAGCATTGCCTTTAATCTCAAGCAGCGAATTGTCCGGCCGTTACAAACTCTTTCAAACATTCTGGCCGCGTTGCGGGAAGGGGACTACTCGATCCGCGGCCGCCGTGCGGCTATCGGCGATGCCCTCGGCGAAGTGATGATCGAGGTGAACGACCTCGGCCAAACACTACGCGAACAGCGCATTGGAGCCCTTGAAGCGACCGCCTTGCTGCGCACGGTGATGGCCGAAATTGATGTTGCTGTTTTCGCCTTTGACGGGGAGCAGCAGCTGCAACTGGTGAATCGCGCCGGGGAAAGATTGTTGGCCCAACCGGCGACCAGACTGCTGGGTCGCACCAGCACCGAGCTGGGATTGGCCGCCTGCCTCGAACGAGGCGACGGTAACCAACCACACACGATGCAGATGGTTTTCCCGGGAGGCTTTGGGCGCTGGGATGTTCGCCGCAGCACCTTTCGCGAGGGCGGCGCACAACATCAGTTGCTGGTGCTGACTGACTTAAGCAAGACCTTGCGTGAAGAGGAGCGCACCGCCTGGCAACGCCTGCTGCGCGTGCTTGGCCATGAGCTGAATAATTCGCTGGCGCCGATAAAGTCTGTCGCCGGCAGCTTGGCTGATCTGCTGACTCGTGAACCACGTCCGGTCGACTGGGGCGACGACATGCATCGCGGACTCGAAGTGATCTCGTCGCGCGCCGACTCACTGGCGCGGTTCGTTGAGTCGTATTCGAAACTTGCGCGCCTGCCGCAACCACAGTTCGAACCGTTGCATATAGGCTCCCTCGTCCGTCGAGTGGCGAGTCTTGAAACGCGTTTGCAGGTGAAGATTGACGAGGCGGCGGACGTTGTCGTGAAAGGTGACGACGTTCAGCTCGAGCAGTTGCTGATCAACTTGATTCGGAATGCGGTGGACGCGTCGCTGGAAACTAAAGGCAAAGTAGGGGTCAGCTGGTCCCAAAACAACGGGCACGTCGAGGTTCGCATAAGCGATGAGGGACCGGGACTCGCCAACACGGCGAACTTGTTCGTGCCGTTCTTTACTACCAAGGCGACCGGTTCGGGCATCGGCCTCGTCCTCTCACGGCAAATCGCGGAAGCCCATGGCGGTACGTTGACTTTGGAAAACCGCAGTGACCATCGCGGCTGCGAAGCACTGCTGCGCTTGCCACTCTAGCCTTGACTGGAGCGCAAGCGTTCCGCTTGCCGCCTAAGTTATCTTTTGCGGACGGTCGCAATCGGGACGGTTGCGCTCCAGTCAGTTGCGTTCCAGTCCAGGTTGCTCAAGGAGTTATCGCAGGTTGAGTGGCGTCGCGATTAACCGGTTACCATTTGCGACGAACATCAGCCCGAGAGCTTCATCGGAGACGAAGCGCTCATCCAGGTCG
>JBKPNP010000455.1:0-4027 GCA_046732775.1 Acidobacteriota bacterium | reverse complement strand
CGCGCAAGGCTGAGTCGCCCATCACGCAACGGGAGATGGATCTGGCACGCAGCATCCAGGTGATCACTGAAGAAGTTATGTTGAAGATGACGAACTACGCTTACCGCGAAACGCAGATGAAAAATCTGTGTATGGCCGGTGGCGTCGCGCTGAACTGCGTCGCGAATGGGCGCGTGTTACGCGAAGTACCGTTTGAGAATATCTGGATTCAGCCGGCTGCTGGTGATGCCGGTGGCGCTTTGGGAATTGCGCTCGCTATCTGGCATCGCTATCTGGAAAACCCGCGGCCAAAACCGGAAGCAAAGCTGGGAGCGCAGGCATCCTGGCTGGCTCAAGGTTCGTTAGCTTCAACAAGCCCTTTCACCGACGCGATGAAGGGCTCGTACCTCGGCCCGCGTCACACCGAAGCGGAAATCAAAACGTTTCTAGACTCACGAAACATTCTCTACAAAAAATATTCACGTGCAGATCTGCCGGCAGCGGTTGCTGAACTCCTGGCCGCCGGGAAGATCGTTGGCTTACACCAGGGCCGCATGGAGTTTGGTCCGCGGGCGCTCGGCGCGCGTAGCATCATCGGTGATCCGCGTTCTGCGGAAATGCAGGCGACGATGAACCTGAAAATTAAGTACCGCGAAAGTTTTCGTCCATTCGCTCCCAGCGTCTTGCGAGAAGCGGTTTCAGACTGGTTCGAACTCGATGCCGACAGTCCCTACATGTTGCTGGTTGCCGACGTCGCGGAATCACGGCGGAGAAAGATGACGCCGGCCGAGGAAGCGCTCTGGGGTATTGAAAAACTTAACGTGAAGCGCTCGGAAGTTCCGGCCGTGACTCACGTGGACTACTCTGCGCGAATTCAGACGGTGACGCGGGAAACTAATCCGCTTTACTGGGAGATTATCGACGCGTTTCGCCAGAAGACCGGCTGTCCGATGGTAGTGAACACCAGTTTCAACGTGCGCGGCGAACCGATCGTTTGTTCGCCTGAAGACAGTTACCGCTGTTTCATGCGCACGGAAATGGACTTTTTAGTACTGGAGAATTTCATTCTTGACAAGCGCGATCAGCCCGCATACTCGGGAAACGGTGACTGGCGCCACGAATTTGCCCCAGATTAAATCCTCTGCGCGTCCTCGGTGTTCTCTGTGCCTCTGTGGTGATTCAACCTTCCGTCACCACGGAGACACAGAGGAGCACAGAGATTTGTACAGAGAAACTGAAGCTAACTACTTCAATTCTTAAAATGAAAATCAGCGTCGTCATTCCGGTGCGCAACGAGCAAGCGACGATTCGTGCACTGCTCGACAGCCTGTTGAACCAGACGCTGCCGCCCGCCGAGATCGTGATTACTGACGGCGGTTCGACTGATGAGACGGCGGAAATCATTGCTGAATTTATTGGCCGCGGCGACCCGATAAATTTGATCCGGTCGGGTCCGGCGCTGCCCGGTCGCGGCCGTAATCTGGCCGCGGCTCAGGCGCAAAACGATTGGCTGGCGTTCATCGATGCCGGTACCCGGCCGGAACCAAACTGGCTCGAGTCGCTGGCCGAGGCGGTTGAAACTGATACCGATGTTGTCTATGGAACTTACGAACCGGTGGTCGATACGCAGTTCAAGGTCTGCGCGGTAATGGCGTACGTTGCACCGCCCACTGTCGAGGACGGCAGACTGATCCGGGCCCGATCGATCGTGTCGGCTTTAATGAAGCGAAGCGTGTGGGATTCTGTTGGCGGATTTCCTGAGCAGCTGCGATCGGCTGAAGATTTGTTATTCATGAACAAGATCGACGCGGCGGGTTTCCACACCGTGCGTGCGCCCGATGCGCTCGTTCACTGGCAGGTGCAGCCGACGGCATGGGGAACATTTAAGCGGTTCATCGGTTACGCCCGCAGTAACATGCGCGCCGGACTGTGGCAACAATGGCAAGCGCCTGTTTTCAAACGTTACGGACTTCTGCTGCTGTCCGCAGTGCCCGCACTTTTTGTCGGCAGCAAATGGCTTTTAATCACTTTGCTGGTTTGGCTGGCATGGTTGGCTGCGCGCACGTTTGTGCGTCTGAGGCGAAACCGCATTGTTTACCCGGCGAGTATCTTTCAGAATTTGCTGCGCGCGCTGGTACTGGCGCCCGTGATTGTCTTACTTGACGCAGCCACCATTATCGGCACCGTGCGCTGGCTATTTACTGACGCGCTGAAAGCCGAACCTGCCAATGAAATCATCGACGGAACTCCAAAAGCCTTTTCATGACTCCTGTTCACACGTTGTACGTCTGCTATTTCGGTTTGCGGGAGCCACTGGTGCAAACGCAGGTCGTTTCCTACCTGCGCCAGCTGAAATCGGATCGCGTCAGAGTAAGTCTTCTGACTTTTGAACCGCGCTTCGAAGAAACGTGGTCGCCGGCGGAAGTCGCTGAGCAACGTGCGAAGCTGGCGGACGTGGGAATCAGCTGGCATTGCCTTCCGTATCATAAGACTCCCTCGCTGCCGGCAACGCTTTACGACATCGCGGTCGGGACGCGCACCATCCTCCGCATTATGAGAAACGAAGACGTCACAGTCTTACACGCTCGCAATCACGTGCCGGCGCTCATGTGCGCGCTCGCAAAACGCAGCAGGCCGGCGAAACTGATTTTTGACATTCGTGGCTTTATGCCGGAAGAATACACTGACGCCGGTGTTTGGCCCGAAAACGGTTATCTTTACCGAGGACTCAAGCGAGTAGAACGTAACCTGCTGAAGTCGTCGGACGCCTTTGTCTTGTTGACGCAAAAGGCGCGCGAAATCGTTTTTCCGGGGTCCACCGATGTCGATCCGCAGGGTCGACCAATCGAAGTTATTCCGTGTTGTGTTGACTTCGATCGGTTTGAAAGCGCTGACGCATCGTCGCGCCAAACGATTCGCGAAGAACTAAATCTTAGTGGCCGGCGCGTGATTGTTTATGTCGGATCGTTTGGCGGCTGGTACATGACTGACGAGATGACTGAGTTTCTGGCTGTCGCCTACCAGCAGGATCCGAGCACGTTTTCGATGATATTGACGCAGAGCCCGCGCGAGCTGGTGATTGACCGGATGACAGCGCTCGGCCTCGAGCAGAAGGATTTTGTAGTCACTCAAGTAAAGCCGGCCGAGGTGCCGCGTTATTTAAAAGCCGCGGACCTCGCCATCTCGTTTATCAAGCCGTGTTACTCGAAGCAGTCTTCGTCGCCGACGAAAATTGCCGAGTATCTCGCGAGCGGGCTGCCGGTCGTTTGTAATTCCGGTGTCGGCGATCTTGACGCTTTGATTTCGGATCATGACGCGGGGGCTTTGCTGCACGATTTTACGCCCGACGCTTATCTGCAGGCATTGAACGACGTCGACCGCATGCGAGCAGACGAAGGTTTGAGAGAGCGTTTGCGTTCGGTCGCGCGTGAAGAATTTGACCTGGTGCGCGTCGGGCGTACGCGTTACCGGCGCCTATACGATCGCCTCCTGAATCGGGCATAGGGTAGTGGCTTAATTTGAAATCCTCTGTGAATCCTCCGTCTTCTCTGTGCCTCTGTGGTGAGTGTTTGCTTGATGTTCATCACCACAGAGACACAGAGGATCACAGAGTTTACACAGAGAAAAAGTGAATTTGGGTCACTACCGGGCATAGCGTCGCGGAAGTTATGGAAGTTTTAGCTTTAATTCCGAACCAGTATGGACATGCGCCCGGACAGCGCGGAAGTATCGAACTGTGGGAAACGGTGCTCGGGCCGGTTGGCATAAATATTCATTACGCGCCATTTGAAAGCGTCCGGCTGCACGAGGTGTTGTATCGTCCGGGCTACTACGCGACGAAGATCAAGGAGATGGTGCGCGCGTACGTCGATCGCTTGAGGTTGATGGGGGATCTTAAACGCTTCGACGCAGTGTTTGTCTATCGCGAAGCGGCGCTGCTGGGTCCGGCCGTACTTGAAAAGATGGTCGCGCGTCGGGGCGTCCCGATCATCTACCAACTCGATGATCCGCTGTTTGTTCCCTACACGAGTCCCAGCAACGGCTATCT
>JBKPNP010000454.1:0-2562 GCA_046732775.1 Acidobacteriota bacterium | reverse complement strand
TCCACGGGCGCGGTGATCGGAGCGAAGAGAAAAGTTTCTCCGCATCGACGACGACGCCGCGGACGATGACTGGATCAATCGTCAATCAGGAATTTCAACAGACCGCGAGCGGAAGCAATCCCTGAGAGCCGGTGAGCATCGTTTCGTTCGGTAAACCATTCCGAAACGTGCGTGTCCGCCGCGCCCTGTTCCGCCAATAAACGGCGCCGCTCTTCTTTGATGTCTTCCTTTTCGCGAACGCGAGCTGCCTCCAGTCCGCCCCCGCTGATGAATTCAACAATGCGACTGAGCTCGTCGCGGTCAAACCAGGTGCCGTGTTGTTTGCAAATATCGACGATCACGCCAGAGCAACGCGCAAAATTCATGCGATTCATCAACTGCGAACAAACCGGACAGGGCACATACTTCACCTTGCTTGCATCGCTCGCCGGTTTCACCGGGTCCTGCGAGGCAAAACCTAAAACCGCCGATTGCTGTTCACGATCCGCGCAGATTTTTTCAAAAGAAGCGACGTCCAGCCACAGGCCGAAACACCGTTCGCATTCATGTACCGCAGTAGTTCCAATTGTGACCTGAGACATGAGCGATTCGCAGCGAGGGCATTTCAAGTCGTGGCCCTCCGCGACTTGGGGAACTGCCGCCGCCGCGCCACAGCGCTGACAATGTTTGCTGCCGGCGAACATCATTGCGAAGCAAGATGGACAAGCAATAGTTGCGAGTCGGGAACCGCAAAATTGGCAGCGAGTTAAGTCAGTAGAGCTTCCGGCGCCGCAGTTTGGGCAGTTGAGAGTTTCGGCATTCATCGTTTGCATTTTAGCAGTTGGCCCGCAACGTGACAGTGGTTTTTGGGACCGCGCGATCCGAAAGCCCAGCCGCTATCGCAGGCGGTACTGAGCTCATGTCACAATTAGCGCCCATGAGCACGATCGTTGATGACATTGCCGAATGTCCGGACGCGGAGAGCGACATCGCTTTTAAGGCGCGGGAATCACAGCTGCCATTGCTGCTTGCCGTTGACATCGGATCATCTGGAGTGCGAGCCGCGTTGTTCGACGGAACCGCTTGTGCAAGCCCCGGCTCTGAAGTTCGCATTGATTACGGTAGTGGCGAGCGCGACCTCGCGATGTTCGACGCAGACGTTTTACTCCAACAAGTCTCCCAAACAATTGATGCGGTTTTCGCACGTCCCACACATTCGCACGCGCAGGTCGAGCTGATCGCACTCTCGTGTTTCTGGCACAGTCTGGTTGGCGTTGATGATGCGGGCCTCGCTACCACTCCTGTTTTTAGTTGGGCCGACTTACGCGCAACTGACCCGTCGTTTGAGTTGCGCGCGGAGTTTGATGAGACGATAACTCACGCGCGCACCGGTTGCCGTTTCCATCCAAGTTACTGGCCGGCAAAACTGCGCCGGCTGCGGCACGACGAACCGCAAACTTTCAGTAAGACGCAACGCTGGCTGTCGTTTGCTGACTACGTAACGTTCCGGTTATTCGGTATTTCCACGACGAGCGTTTCTATAGCTTCGGGAAGCGGGCTATTCAACCTCCAAACCGGCGACTGGGATGACGAATTACTGGCTGCGTCGGCGATCACGCGCGAATGCTTGCCTGCGATTTCAGATCGCCCGTACGAAATATCTGCCGCGACACGCTGGCCGCAGTTGAGTAAAGCGTATGTTTGTCCGGCCACGGGTGACGGCGCGGCTAATAGCATCGGGGCGGGTTGTAACTCAACCAAACAACTTGCGTTGATGATCGGCACGAGTGGCGCGATGCGCGTCGCCTTTGCCGGTGAGCCTCCAGCTCATCTGCCACCTGAATTGTGGTGCTATCGCGCGAACCGCGAGCGTCTGGTGATCGGCGGCGCGTTGTCAGACGGCGGCGGTCTCATTCGTTCGTTGAAAGAATCGCTTTGGCCAGATGGATCGTTGGGCGAGCGGGAATTAGCGGCGCTGGAACCCGATGCTCATGGGCTGACGATTCTTCCGTTCTGGGCTGGGGAGCGGAGCACGGGTTGGAATCCGCGTGCACGCGGCGCCGTGTTTGGACTGTCTTCGAATACCAAACGAGTTGAGATTGTGCGCGCCGCCATGGAAGCGATTGCGTACCGCTTCGCTTTGATTTTTTCGCGGCTCCGGTCGTTTGCGCCAGGGGCTGAAATCTTTGCGAGCGGTAATGCGTTGCGGCAGTCGCCAGTATGGATTCAGATTCTCGCGGACGTGCTCGGTCGGAGTTTGACGTTGCCGGCTGTCGCCGAGGCTTCGATGCAGGGTGCAGCCTTGCTTGCACTGGAAGCGGCGGGCAAAATACAGAGTATCGAAAATTTTTTTCTTCCCGTCGAAACCGTCTTTGAGCCAAACATGACCCGTCACGCGATCTATCGCCAAGGGCTGGAGCGCCAGCAGAAGCTTTATGATCAGATCTACGGCGAGTAGTTGGTTTGTATGTTCGACAAGCTTCAGCTTATCGTAACCTGCGTTAAGAGCGACAAACTGAAGTTTGTCGGACACATCACACAAGGACCTGCGAAATGAGCACACCAGTGCAACAGGAAAACACC
>JBKPNP010000453.1:0-5119 GCA_046732775.1 Acidobacteriota bacterium | reverse complement strand
GCCACGGGATATCGCGGATTCCGCGCCATGCTACGGCGCCGTAAACCCATTATTTACTGACATTTTCTGTTACTCGCGAGTTAACTCGTAGACGGTCATAATCTTAATTCCTACCGCCTGCGCTTTACTCTCTGGGGCACGCCTGTTGCGCTTGCGAAAGCATCTTTCACGGATCTGTTAAGCGGGTTCTCAGGCAGGTTCTCAATTAGATCAAACAGCACAGTTTGTTCGATTTCGAAATGTTGAGCAGCGAAATAAAAAATTCGCGATCTGGAGTTGTCGGTTGCCAGGGCGAAGCTTAGCCCTGCGACGCCAAATGTTAATTCGGTACCCGCGAACCCCGCGCTGCGTTATCGGAGTCAAGTGTCGGCAACTACAGAACAAGGCTTTGTCGATTTTTTAAAAAGGACTTCTCCCTATGTTGCAACGCCCCCAAAGGCAAACCCCTGAACGCACCATCAGCCCCCGTCAGAATCGATTCACGTCATCCCCTGCCCGGGTGTCATTGAAGTCGGTGGTCGATGCGTCGCCGTCTGGCGTTGTTGTAGTCGACGTGGGCGGAACCATCGTCGAAGTCAATCACGCCTGGCGCAAGTTCGCGATTGAGCACGGACTCCTCACCGACCGTTTCGCGGTCGGCACCAATTACCTCGAACTGCGGAAAAAGGCCGGCGATGCCTCGAGTGATGAACGCGCGATAGCCGATGGTCTGCGCCAGATTCTAAGAGGCGTACGGTCACACTTCGATCTGCAATACGTCTCGCGCAATTCGATGGAGCGACGCTGGATCCGTCTTCACGCGGCACGCGTTGAGTTAAACGGAACCACTCGCATTCTGATTACGCACGATGACCTCACTTCGCGCGCGCAGATCACGGACATGATGAAGAAAGAGGCCGACCATCTGCGTTTGCTGGTGGAGATGACTCACGTTGTGCCCTGGGAAGCCGAGC
The DNA here is from genome assembly GCA_046732775.1 of Acidobacteriota bacterium. Taxonomy (GTDB): domain Bacteria; phylum Acidobacteriota; class Blastocatellia; order Pyrinomonadales; family Pyrinomonadaceae; genus PSRF01. The sequence continues at coordinate 4,166 of JBKPNP010000453.1, read as the reverse complement.
TAATTAACAACGCTTACACCTATGTGGGTGCGGAGGCAGTCAACCTGCTCGGCTATCCGGTAGACGATTGGTACCAATCTGATTTCTGGCGCAAGCATCTGCACCCCGACGATCGCGACCGCACAATTTCCCAAAGTCTCGAGTATGCGAACGCCTGGGACAACTACGAGCTCGACTATCGAATGATCGCCAGCGACGGTCGTGTTGTTTGGCTGCACAACGTAGTCAGAGTAATTCGTGAAGATAATCAGCCGAAGAAGATTTGTGGCTTCTCCATAGACATAACCGAGAACAAGCAGACCGAGGCCACGCTTACCGACATGAGCGGGCGACTAATAAATGCGCAGGAAGACGAACGACGGCGGGTGGCTCGTGAACTTCACGACGATCTCAACCAAAGAATGGCGCTGCTGTCGATCGAGTTGGAGCAGCTGGGCCAGGTGAAGGAGCCGGTTGACCTGCACGCGCGGCTCGATGAGTTACAGAATTACGCGCAGGAAATTTCGGCCGACATCCACCGGATTTCCTACAAGCTGCACCCTTCAAAGCTGGATCATCTCGGTTTGGCGGCCGCAGTCAGAAGCTTGTGTCAGGAACTGTCCTCGAAGGGCGGGATCAGAATCGAATTTCAGGAACGCGGGTTTCCCGCCAACCTGCCGAATGACGTGACACTCTGCGCTTTCCGCATTGCACAGGAGGCGCTGGGGAATTGCCTCAAACACAGTGGCGCCAGCACCGCGCGCGTGAAGCTCGAAAGCACGGACAAGGGTGTGTTCTTGTCAGTTGCAGATGACGGTTGTGGTTTTAATCCGAAGTCAAAAGCGATGACGAACGGATTGGGTTTCACCAGCATGCGCGAGCGCTTGCGCATCGTCGACGGCGAAATCCGCATTGATTCACGGGCCATGCGCGGCACGAAGATCGAAGTCGTGATACCCAGGGCCCAGGAGGCGGCGATGATTCGCATTTAGCCGAATCGGGAACTTTTAGTTTCACTTAAATCTAATTGACAGGGTTTAGGTAACCGGGGAGGAAAGTTATGTTCCGCACAAAAGTTGTACTGGCTGACGATCACTTGTTGATGTTGGACGCACTAAAGCAAATGCTCGAGCCTGAGTTTGAGGTAGTGGGCACTTTCAACAACGGGTTGGCATTGGTTGAAGGAGCGCCGAAGCTGAAGCCGAATGTAATTGTGCTCGACATCTGCATGCCCACGATGAATGGGCTGAACGCCGGCCAGCGTCTGAAACAGATGATGCCAAACGTCAAGCTCATCTACATGACCATGAATCAGGATCACGACGTGGCTGCCGAAGCGTTTCGTCTTGGAGCCACCGGTTACCTGTTGAAAAATTCAGCGGCAGCCGAATTGGTGAAAGCCATCAGGCTGGTAGCCCGCGGCGGTTCGTATATCACAGATCTGATGACCAAAGATCTGATTGGCTCCCCGGTGCAACACTTCAAGAATCTAAAGAGTCCCACCAGTCTCACGCCACGGCAAAAAGAGGTGCTGCAACTGTTGAGCGAGGGCCGTTCGATGAAGGAAGCCGCGTTCATTCTCCATGTGTCTCCACGGACGGTGGCTTTCCACAAATACACAATGATGGAGCACCTGCATATTAAGAGCAGCGCCGAACTCATTCAGTATGCAATGAACACTCAGCACCTGGCGGCATGAAATGTCTTTAGGGTTTCTCAGTAGGGCCTCCCGCATGGGAGTGAGTATGCCGTCCCACTTTTTCCGGCAAAGCTCATATCGGATCACGATTCTGTCTGCCCTCACGCTTGGCGTGCTGTCAGGAGTAGTAATAATTGCGCAGCTCAAGCCAAGAGCGACCGACCTCACCGGTCGGACACCGCTGCTGACGCCGCTCAGTGTGGCCGACCTCCCCGACGCTGAACTCGAGCGGCTGGCGGCTGATGTTTTGTCACGTCTAACCGAGCGCCGACAGCTGGTTCCGGACGACCCTGAGTTGCCCAAGAGCGACTCGTCGAACGCTCCACTCAACCCGCGTCACACGTTCATGGGCTTGAGAAATGCCCGCCGTCTATTGCCGCTGGCAAAACAGCTCACTCTCGAAACTCTACGCGAACGCGCGCAGATTGAATCACTAACCAGAGAAGCGCGGATGATCGCAGGGGTAAATCACCTGTTGATAGATCGAAGCCTGGGGGACAGTGCAGAGGTGCGCGACGAAGACTTGTCGAAGATTTGGATCGGTCCTGATTACGCGACCGATTTGTCGCTCGATGATGAAGCGATCCTGCTGCTTAGTCACGAACTGACGCACGTCGCAGTGCGCACGGGCAGGCTGAATAGTTTCATCGACAGTGTAACCACGACGGCGCGCGTTTCCGCGGGCGTTGAACTAAACCAGGAACAGAAGGAAGAACTCGCCTGCGATTTCACGGCCGCCGAAGTGCTCAAGCGATTCATTGTTATGAATCCAACGAGCGAGTCCAGCACCATGCGCTTTTCGCTCGCGTTTGGTTACGAGAGTCCTGAAAAACGTCTCGCTCGTGCCTGGGTAGACTTTTGCGCGTCGTACAAGGGAGAGTCGAGAGATAGAGAACACTTAAGCCGCGATCAGACAATTCGTTCGCTGCTGGTGCTCGATGAAGAATTCAAATCGTTCGTGCCGGACGATGCTGTAGTGACCCGGTTTTGCCGCTAGTCGCACCCCCTTCTTTAAGCCGCCGACAGAAAATGTTGTTATGGGACGATGATGCCCTGTCATTTCTGCCAGTATCTTTGCGGCGAAATGCCGACTAACATAGTTGATGGAAATTCTCGCCAAAGACCCGACGTCAAAGCGATATTTTTCTGGCTACTAGCATAGTGTGTAGTAAAGGAGTCTCCCAGTGGCCCGCGCTCGCATCTTGTTGGCTGACGATCACAAAGCCATGCGCGAACGAGTAATGCACATGCTGGAGGACGAATTTGAAGTGCTGGCTGCGGTCGAAGACGGTCAGGCGATTGTCGATGCTGCGCACGAACTCAAACCGGACCTCTGCCTGCTGGATATTTCTATGCCCGTGATGAACGGCATCGAGGTCGCTAACGAATTAAAGCACGACGGCTCCACTGCCAAGATCATCTTTCTTACCATTCATGAGGATCCTGATTTTGTGCAGGCGGCACTGAATAGCGGCGCCTCCGGCTACGTAGTCAAATCCAGGATCGCTTCAGATTTGCTTATTGCGATCAGAGACGTGCTGGCAGGACGCAGGTTTGTATCCTCCGCGGCTATGCACTGATTGGAGACCAACTGCCCCGGTTGCTGCTAGATAAACAAAAACGCAAGCGGGACGCTTGCGCTCCAGTCACCTCGCTCCAGTCTAAATGTGTCGTGCAGTCCAGTAACGTTGTTGGATTTGCTTTGCCCACGACCAAAACCGGCTGTGCTGAATGTGTGCGGGCGCATCGCTCGAGAAGTTCTTGTGCGCAAAGATCGCGTCGTCATATCCGTCAATCACCAGCATTAGTTCGTGCTCATAATTAGTGTCAGCCGGCTGCTTTTCAATTCCGGCAGCCAGATTCTCAGCCGCAACTTCGGCCTGCCCGACTGCCATATGTGCCATCTTTGGGCCAAACAGGTTAACGCAGTCACCCGCCGCATAAATTCTGTCTGCCCGCTCCACTCGCATTGTCTTTTCGACGCGGACATACCCTTCGGCGTCTGTCAGTCCCGTATGCATCATTAATCCGGGACCACAAAAAGGCGGCACAAGCATATTCAAATCGTAGGCCAGGGCACGGCCGTCCTCAGCAATGATCTTGTTCTGCGTGACTTGCGTTATCGCAAAGTCAGACACCATCTCGATACGGTGTAACTTCAGTTCGCCAGTTAAACTTTCCGACAACGGTATGCCGCCGAACATTTCGTCCGTTGATTCACAGCTGGCGATTGTTATCGTGCAGTGATCGCGATTGCCTGCTGCTTCAACGAGACGTGACAGCGCAAACGCTGTTTCAAATACCGGCACCGGCAAGCGCGCACCGGGACAGGCGCCGATTACCGCATGGCCTTTGGTGAACTGCCGCGCCGCGTCGCCAAACTTCTTCGCGTTGCGCGCGTCCAGAACATGATGGGCGTGTTCATAGAAGCCGGTTATTTGCTCAGTTCTCAACCTGCGACCAACGGCGAGCACCAGATAGTCGTAGG
>JBKPNP010000452.1:0-1660 GCA_046732775.1 Acidobacteriota bacterium | reverse complement strand
CAACAATAATTTGGTTGGCAACGCGCAAAGCTCGCTGGCGCGACTGTCTGATGAAACAGGCGGCCACGCATACTTTCAAGGATTTTCCGCGCCCACAAGTTTCGACCCGTTTATTAGGGAACTTAACAGCGCGCTGGACAGACAGATCGCCTTGACCTATCTCTCAACTCACCTCAACAAGGGTTTTCACCGCGTCAAGATCACTTCATCCAGTCCCGGCGTAGATATTAATTATCCGGCCGGATACAAGCGATAAGCTGTAATGTGGATTACTGGACGGTAGCCGGCAGCAGAGAGCCGCGGCGATCGGTTGCGATGGCCCAGCCGTCTGCGAGTTGCCCGATCATTCCGTGGAAATGGATGTCGCTACCAGAGAGAACTACGATGACATCACCCGCGTGGTATTGAGGGTCTGTCATTTCAAAACGCACGACGGTGGCCTGGCCGTTTGCCTGCTCGAGAGTTTCGTAAGTAAATTCATCCGCATCGACGCAATAGGTTTGAGAATTGTTAGCTGTTCTTTGCTCGTCTGGCACTGGATCTCCTTAAAAGCGCACTCTATTAGTTCAAACTACCCGCGTTAATTGATTCGAGAAACATTATTTCTTAAAGTGAACCGTTCAGCAAACAGCCTAACAAGCTCCAAATGAATTTGTTGACGTGCGTAGGCGCGTTCCGGGAGCAACTTCGAATATGAACCTTCATCATTTCATCGATAGGTTTTCCAATAACCGCGCCGTATTTCAAGCTCTATTGGCTAACGTCGGTCTGGAGCAGGCGCGCTGGAAGCCGACTTCGGATAAGTGGTCAATGCTGGAAGTGGTAAACCACCTTTACGACGAGGAGCGAGAAGACTTTCGCCAGCGACTGCGACTGACGCTGCTCGAACCGGAACAGCCGTGGCCCGCGATTAATCCGCGAGAATGGGTGACCACTAGAAGCTATAACGATCGCGATCTCGACTCTTCGCTGGCCGACTTCCTCGCCGAAAGGGACGCTTCACTCGAGTGGTTGAAGCAGTTGACTGAACCCAATTGGGAAAACTCGAACGAAGGACCCAACGGCCGCTTGTCTGGCGGGGATCTATTGGCTTCGTGGTTAGCACATGATTTCTTGCACATTCGACAGCTGGCAAGACTTCATTGGCAGTACACCGGCGAACTCGCGGCGCCATACCAAACAGCGTACGGCGGCCCCTGGAAAGAATCCTGATACCGCGCCCCCTTTGGACTTAACGTCGACTCATTCGAGGAGGAGTTGTGAAGACCTTAATTTTGATCAATCGTTTGCCGCTGTACCGGCTGATCGTTCTGAGCATTGCCGTTGTCGCACTTGGTGCGTGCAAATCCATGCATCGCGCCCATTCGGAAGTGCATGTCGATCACAACCACTCGGCGTCGGAAACTGTTTCGAGTGCCGAGATGGAAACTCAGGAATGGGCTAAGCAGCGTTTGGCAAAGTCGCCGCGACATCAGGAGTGGGTCACCATCAAATACAAGCCAGCTGGTGCGACGGCGGAGCGGCAATTAAGCGCCTTTGTGGTTTATCCGGAGGTTAAAAACAAAGCGGCGGCTGTGCTCGTGATACATGAGATTTTCGGCATGAGCGACTGGGTCCAGAGTTTGACCGATCAACTGGCGGAAGCCGGCTATGTGGCGAT
>JBKPNP010000451.1:0-2904 GCA_046732775.1 Acidobacteriota bacterium | reverse complement strand
GGTGGGCGTCGAAAATGTAAGCGTGATCCTTACCGAACCGCTCTTCCGCTTTTGCTTTGAGAGACAAGACTTGCCGGCTCGCCTCTTTCGCGGCGTCGCGCAAACGCTGTCGCTCGGCTTCAAGATGGTCGCGTTCGATGTTCCAGCGGTAGACCGGATCCGTGCCGTCGTGCATCCGCAGCACCTGCCCGATGACGATACCTTCCGAGACGCCCAACCCAGCGCAACGGATTTCCTCTGGTGCGTGCGTCATAGCGAAGGTTCCGCTTCGATTTCACCGAACCCGGCGGCGAAGAGTTTTTCAATCGCGTTCATCGCCTGCTCTTCGTCAACCCCTTCGGCGCAGGCTTGCAGCTCAGTGCCGCGGCTGGCTGCCAGCATCAACACACTCAAGATGGATTTCGCATCAGCAGTCACACTGCTGTCCGCGCGGCGCAGCGACACTTCACTTTGAAATTCATTCGTCACACGTACGAGCTTCGCGGCGGCGCGTGCGTGCAGTCCCAGTCGCCCGATGATCGTGAGAGTGCGTTCTACCATTACTTCTGATTGCCTTTGGTGGGAGGCGCGAGTAAGTCGCCGGCGAGATAAATACCCTGTCTGCCCAGGTCGCAAACGCGGCGAGCCGTCTCAGTTAGCGAAACCTCCCCCGACTGGCTCGCAAGTTTGATCACCATCGGCAGATTCACTCCAGTTATTACTTCCACGTTGCCATCGTCGAGAAACATGGACGCGATGTTAGTGGGCGTCCCGCCAAACATGTCGGTCAACAACAACACCCCTGCGCCCTGCGACACGCGCGTGATGGCTCGCTGCACCTCGTCGCGCGCGGCATCAACGTCGTCATGCCAACCGATTGAAACCGCCGTGATAAACGAAATCGGACCAACGATCATTTCCGCCGCCGCCAGCAGCTCGCCGGCCAGGTGACCGTGAGTAACAATCACGGCCGCGATCCGTGTCTCAGCTTTCGACGCGTTGCTGCTCATTTCAGCTCTCCTTGCTCAGCGCTGGCGCGCGGCCTTCCTGACGTCGCGATGCAATACGCGCGCGTCGAAACCCGCCCGCCGCAAGCGCCGACCGAGGGCATTCGCCACCATCACGGAGCGATGGCGTCCGCCGGTGCAGCCAATTCCCACCGTCACATACGATTTCCCTTCGCGCTTGTACTGGGGCAGCAGGTAGTCAAGCAGATCGTAAAATCGATTCAACGTCTCCTCAACTTCAGGCTGCGCATTCAAATATTTTACGACCCGCTTATCGTGACCTGACAACGGCTTCAATTCCGGAATGAAGTGTGGATTTGGCAGATGCCGGACGTCAAACAACAACTCGAGGTCGCCCGGGTTGCCGTACTTGTGTCCGAAACTCATCACCTGGACACGCATCGGTCCACCCTTGCGATCCGGACTGAATCTTTCCAGCAGCAGGCTGCGCAGCGTGTGGACGGTATGTTCTGAGGTGTCGATTATCTGGTCTGCCAACGAACGAATGCGCGACATCGCAGCGCGTTCCAAACCGATCGACTGAACCAGGGTTTGTCCGGTGTCAGCCGGATGCGGGCGGCGCGTTTCGCTAAACCGGTGCCGCAACACCTCGTCCGAGGCTTCGAAGAAAATTACATGAACGCTCAGCCCCTCCGCGCGCAGGGCCTCGAGTTGTTTACCGAAGTCGGGCAGGAAACTGCCTTCGCGAATATCGATCACCAGCGCCGCGCGTTCGATTCCCTTCTCGTCCGTTTTCGCGTTAACCAGTCGCGCGAACGTCGGCAGCATGGTAATCGGCAGGTTATCGACGCAGAAGTAACCGAGATCTTCAAACGCGTTTGTCGCGGAAGACATGCCGGAGCCGCTCAGGCCGGTGAGGATTACGATGTCAGGAGCGGCCTGCGAATTGGTCGGGGGATTGTGGATCTCTTGTGTCATGCAAACGGCGCCGTGAGCGGCCACGACTGCGACTCAAAAGACGCCGCGAGCCTTCGGTGCAATTTGGGAGACCGATCAGTCGACAAAGTAACCTCGTTAAGGCTCTATCAAACCAAAATTTCCGTCGGTGCGTTTGTACAGCACGCCCACGCGCTCAGTGTCCGCATCGCGAAATACCACGAACTGATCGGTCTCGGCCGAAAGACGGAGGGCGGCCTCTTCAGCCGTCATAGGTTTAATCGAGTAACGCCGCGCGTTGATGATTCGCGGTGGACGAGGGGAAGCTTCAACCTGTCCATCGGGACTCGGCGCCACTGCAGAAGCCTTGCGCGCCCCTTGCTTGCGATCGATCAGTTTCTTCTTCAGCTTTAGTGCTTGCTTCTCAATCTTCGCCGACGCGCGCGTGAGTGCCAGATACATGTCGGCATTAATGTCTTTGGCGTTCAGAGTGTTATCGCGCCAGTGGACGATGAATTCGGCGATGTGGCGGTTCTTTTCAACGTCAATGATTACGTGGGTCCAGGCTGTGGTGCTGCCGTCGAAAATGTATTCCAGCTTCTTAAAATGATCCTCCACGTGTTTGCGGATGCCAGGTGAAACATCAACGTGTCGACCGGTGTACTCAAACCTCATGTTTGCGTCCCTTCTCAACCCAAATAGATATAGCAAGGCTTTGCCAAACGGTTAACCGCCTGGCGAAACTGTAATAACTACGGGGGCGAAACTTGCTCCGGAGCGCCCGGCTCTAAACCACAGCGCGACGTTCGCGCGAGCCAGGAATGCTCATCTGATCACGATACTTGGCGACAGTGCGTCGCGATAACTTTATGCCATCCTTGATCAGTATCTTCACTACCTGATCGTCAGTGATGGGGTTATGTGAATCTTCTTCCTCAATCAGCTTCTTGATCTTCAGCTTGATGATGCGGGTCGATATTTCTTCACCGTCTTCATTCATCATCCCTTCAGTAAAGAAGCG
>JBKPNP010000450.1:0-5595 GCA_046732775.1 Acidobacteriota bacterium | reverse complement strand
GCCGCACACCCGCAATGTCGATGTTGCCAATCTCGGCGCCGGATGCGCTCGTGGCGCCGACCTGCACATTCTTAACAACTACACTCGTGACGCCGTCGCGACTGACGATGTCCACGTTGTTCGCCGTTACCCCGTTTACCTTCGCGCCGGAAGCGACTATCGTCCCCGCCTTAACCTTTGCCGCACTGGCGGTGGTGACATTGTTTTCACTACGCACACGGAGGTCAGACGCAGTGATGCCGTTCGCACGCGCGCCGGCAGAAGCCAGGCTGTTAGCAGTAAATTGTGAAGACGAAGCAGTCAGCACGCCGTTACTCATTTCGGCGCGCGCATCGTGCAGAATCAATCCCGCGATCGTAGTTCCATAACTTCGCTCAGCGGCGGCCCGCAATTCGCCGACCCAGCGAAAATCGGATCCGGTTCCCATCACGCCGCCGACTAATTGGACGTTGTTGAGTTGAAAGTCTCCGGCAGTTAATAGTGCCGCGACTGCTTTGCCGTTGAAGTCGTAAGTGCGGCCCTGGCCGTTGCCATTTGCGGTCACGCTGAGACCCTGCAAGCGAAGGTTGTCGGCCGCGAGTGAATCGGAATTAATACTGCCCTGAACTTTGTATTTATCACCTTCGCCGGAGACGGTGCCGGCGAAATTGCCGGTGCCGCGCAGTGTCGTTTCCGCCTGTAATACATCGGAAAGCTGCGTTAGATCGACGGACGAAGTGATGTTCATCTGATAACGAAGCGCGCGCCAATCGTCCATCGTGCCGGACAAGTGCGCCTCCGCTACCGGCGACCGCAGCACCAGCTCCTGAATTTGCGCGCCGGTTTGATTGACGCGCGCGCGCGCATCGATCGCGATGTTGTTTATTGGACGGCCGTCGTAAGTGAAGGTCGAATTTGAGAGGGCGAGTGTTACCGCGTTCATCCGGCTCGCTGCCGGCGCATTCGGATCGTCCGGCTGCACGGTAGCGTTCAGGTTACGGGCTTCTCCCGAAATCTCGTGCAGGGCATCGCCGTAATGAATCAGCCCGTTCTTAATTTCAATGTGAGCGGTTGAATAGGCGAACAGGATGCGCTTGTTGGGTTCGGGCGGCGGAATGTGGATGTTGCGGAAATTGGAACGGCCCTGCTCGTCGAAGGTCACCCAGGCTTCGAGTCCCTCGATTTTCAGGTCCTTCAGATTGATATTTCGTTGCAGGTTGAGCGCGTAAAGATCTTCAACGCGAATGGTCGCCAGCAGTCGATCAATCTTCCCGAGCTTCTCACCAGTTTGAGCGTCGTAAAGTTCAAGGCCGCTCATCTCCACCGTTTGCGGCGGGAAGCCGGCATGAAACTCTTTTATCTCTGCACGGATTCCATATTTCGCGAAGGTGTCTTTGATCTGGCCGGCGACGTAGTTGTCGACGTAGCCGAGCCGGTAGACGAGGAAGGTCAGCAGGATTAACGCAATGACGCCAATCGCGGCAGCCGTGGTGGCAATAATGAAATTACGGCGATTGAGAAAACGACGGCGACGGCCCTGAGGCGTGACGGGATGTTTTCGTTTGGCATCGCTCTCAGCGATTGCTTCAGCGGCTGGTGGTAGCGGCGCATCGGTTTCCGAACGAAGCGCCTCGCGCACGGAGGGACTATCCGGACTGGAAGGAGCCGTTTCCTTCGCGGAAGAATCTTTCTCAGGCTTGTCTTTGCCCGAACCGTTGTCGCGATCCTCTGCACTCATAAGAAGCAGCCGGCGTTTGGTGTAACGCAAACTGTCAGTTTGCGGGCACCTTGAATGACATCTACCATCGCAAACTAACAGTTTGCTTTACGGTAATTCATAAATGGGAGAGGGAACCCGAAATAATTGACCCAAACTCAGAAGGAGCTTAGGTACGTTGTTCGTTTTTCTCCGGAACCGGCATTTCAGGAGACGCGGTCGGATTTTTGAGATGTGCGGCTTGCCCGAGTGGCACATTGCCCACAACCTCAAGCTCGAAACCTTCGAGCGCTGCGACTTTGGGGGGATGGTTCGTCAGCAATTGTATACGACGCAGGCCCAGGTCATGAAGTATCTGCGCGCCGACACCGTAGTCGCGATCCACGCCGTAGCCAGTGGCCAGGCTCGCCTCTCGCTTTCCGAGGTTCTCCGACTGCATTAACGAATACGTTCGCAACTGATTTACCAAATCCAGACTGTGTTCGCGTTGACGCAGGTAGAGCACTACTCCCTGTCCGGCGGCGGCGATTTTCTCGAGCGCCGTATGTAGCTGGAAGCCGGTGTCGTCGATTAACGAACCAAACATGTCGCAGGTAACGTTTTCAGTATGCACGCGTACCAGCACGGGCTGATCGGTGCGCACGTCGCCCATTACCATTGCCAGATGCACGTCGCCGTTAACGATGTTCTCGTACGCCACCGCGCGGAAATGACCATAAACGGTGGGCAGGTCCGTTTCTACCGCGCGCTTCACCAGCCGTTCTTTGCTGAAACGATAACCAACCAGGTCGGCCACCGTGATCATTTTCAGGTTGTAAGCCTTGGCAAATTCCCTGAGCTCTGGAAGACGCGCCATCGTGCCGTCTTCATTCATGATTTCGCAGATGACACCGGCGGGATAAAGACCGGCGATGCGCGCGATGTCGACGCTCGCTTCAGTCTGACCCGGACGTACCAGCACACCGCCGTTCTTTGCACGCAGTGGGAAAATGTGACCCGGTCTCGCCAGATCCTGAGGTCGCGTCAACGGATCTACGGCAACTTGAATCGTGGTCGCGCGGTCGGCTGCCGAAATACCGGTGGTGACACCCCGGCGCGCATCGATTGAAACTGTGAACGCGGTGCCAAGAAACGAGGTGTTGTCGGCGACCTGGGTGGTCAGGTGCAACTCATCACAACGGTCTTCGGTCAGCGGCAGGCAGATAAGGCCGCGGGCGTGGCGCGCCATGAAATTAATTATCTCGGGCGTTGCCTTCTCGGCCGCGCACACGAGGTCTCCCTCGTTCTCGCGATCCTCATCGTCAACGATAATGATCATGCGCCCTTCGCGTATTTCAGCAACGGCGTCGTCGATGGAAGCGAAATTCATACGTTAATTCTTAATCTGAAATCTCCGTAATGGAACCTGAGATTCGGATGGTCATGTTACTAGAAAGCCCTGGTTTTTTCGACCATCGCTTTCGGAAGTGCTGTGCACACAAAGTCTAAAATCTCTGGGTGCATGGAAAAGCTATAACGCTGAAAGCGTTGGCTAATTCCAGCCCAGGGTTGGCTTTGGAACCCTGGGATTGCGAGCTTCGATGAAACAACGCAACCCTGAAAGGGTTGCGACGCGGTTTGCGGCCGATTGAGACAACCCCTTCAGGGTTGCGATAAACGGTATGACCTCTCTGACCCAGGGTTTCAAAGCCAACCCTGGGCTGGAATTAGCCAACGCTTTCAGCGTTATTTTCTGAACTCTCCAAGCTCAACTGACTTTGTGCCTACCGTCCGGCAGTAGTCATGATGCGCTCCACGTATTTGGCGATGACGTCGGCCTCGAGGTTGACCGCGTCGCCCGGTTGTAGGTGCGAGAAGTTGGTGACCTCCCAGGTCTTGGGAATGATGGCGATATCGAAGTGGTCTTCGGCCAGTTCAGCAATCGTCAAACTGATGCCTTCGACCGCAACTGAGCCTTTAAATACGAGGTAACGGGCGATTTCCGGTGGGTATGAGATGCCTACTGTCCACGAGCCGCCGTGGGGTTCGGCGCCGAGAAACGTTCCGCGCGCGTCAACGTGGCCCTGCACCAGATGTCCGCCAAGGCGCGTGACGGGTGTGACCGAACGTTCGAGGTTAACGGGTGTACCCGGTTGCAGCCGGCCGAGCGTTGAGCGGTTGAGAGTTTCGCGAGACACGTCAGCCGCGAAGGAATCTTTTTGTACTTCGAGGGCGGTGAGGCAAACGCCGTTGACCGCGATTGAGTCGCCGTCACGGGTGCCTTCGGTGACGCTGTCGGCCTCGATGATAATGCGCGCGTCATCGCCGCGCGGTTCGACAAGCCGCACTCGTCCGAGTTCTTCAATTATGCCGGTAAACATATCGATTGCTGATGTCGGATTGCGGATTGCGGAATTATCGCGTGACCAACTTTGCAATCAGAAAAGTGAGCAAGATTAATAAACCCAAAAGGGCTGGGGCGATCGAAAACACCAGCATCCAAATTGGTTCGTGCTTGAAAGAAAAGTTCATGACTAGTACCTCAGGGTTAGGAAGGGGGCCTGCCCCCGCTCTTCCGTTTCACTGCCGCCAGCATCTTCTCAAAGGTTTCTGCTATCGATAAACCGGTCGAGTCGATCAGGATCGCGTCGTCAGCCATTTTGAGGGGGGAGTCAGCGCGGCTCGAATCGCGCCGATCTCGCTCAGTCATGTCTGCAAATGTCGCTTCAAAGTCCGCCTTCGGATCGAGCGCGCGATCTTCATTGAAACGACGCTCAGCGCGCGATTGCGGCAGCGCCGTCAGGAAAAATTTAACGTCAGCATCGGGAAACACCACCGTGCCAATGTCGCGGCCGTTGAGTACCGCACCGCGTTTCCCGAGTTCGCGTTGTCGACTTACCATCGCCTTACGCACTTCGGGAATCGTGGACACAATCGATGAAAGGTGCGTCACCTCTTCAGTGCGAATTTGATCGGTAACGTCCACACCGCCAAGCGTGACCTGAAGCGAATCGGGATCCCCGGCCAGATCAATATCGACGCGTCCGGCGAGGGAGGCAACGGCAACATCGTCGCTTGCGCTGATGCTGGCCTCCATCACCGCCAGCGCTATCGCGCGATACATAGAGCCAGTGTCGATGTAGAGCAGATTCAGTTCACGCGCGAGCATGCGCCCAAGTGTCGACTTGCCGGCGCCGGAAGGCCCATCGATCGCGATGATGAGGTTAGTTTTCATCTATTAACTGGGACCGCGGGCGTCCCGCCCGCAATGAGCGCGCAGCGCGAAAAAGGACTACACAAACGCGGCAAACACCTCGTTCGACATCAACGCCCCGGCTCGTGTCAGTCTTAAGAGATCGCCGTTGTATTCAATTAGCCCGGCCTCGCGGAAACGGGTCAGGTCGTCCTTATACTTCTCACGCAAGTCGAAGCCAAAAGTGCAACTATAACTATCGAGGCTCAAGCCGTTCATTAATCTCAAACCAAGAAACACAGCTTCCGCCTGGCGATCGAAATCACTGAGGAGCGTCTCCCTGACAATTGGACTTTCACCGCTCTCAATTCTGTCGGCATACGCCATCACGTCCCGCTCGTTGGCCCAACGGAGGTTCTTGCCGTCGTACGAATGGGCGGAGCAGCCGAATCCGTAATACGCAGCGCCGGTCCAATATTTACTGTTGTGACGCGACTCGAAGGCGGGCAGGCAGAGGTTCGAGATCTCGTAATGCTGGTAACCACATTCGGCCGCGCGGTCGAGCATCGATTCATACATTGCTGTCGCCAGATCATCATCAGGCTTTGGTTGGAGTCCCCGCTTGATGTGCTCCGCCAACGGCGTTCCCTGATGAACTTCCAACAGGTAAAACGACAAGTGTTCGGGCCGAAGGGCAAACGCTTTCTGCAAATTCGTTTGCCAACCC
>JBKPNP010000449.1:0-2506 GCA_046732775.1 Acidobacteriota bacterium | reverse complement strand
TAGTGATTTATTCGATGGACGCGCGCGGTCTGGTAGGCGGACTCCAGGATGCGAGCAGCGCTGCCGCCTTCGATCCTTCCGGCCGATTGTTTCGCGCAAATAGCGGCGAACTCTTTGCTTCGCAGGACGGCATGAACGCCCTCGCCCGCGATACGGGCGGAAAACCATTCTTCAATACGAACAACCTTGACCCCGGGTTAGACAAAGCCTTGAAGGAGACTGCCAGTTATTACCTGCTGGCGTGGAAACCCGATCCGGAGACGCGCGGCACCGGCCGATTCCGCCGCATTGAAGTAAAGGTTGTTGGCAAACCTGACCTGACGGTCCAGGTGCGTCGCGGCTTTTTCGATCGAGAACCTGAGCCGCTGAAAACTGCCAAGAACGAAAAGCGCGACAAGAAAAAAACTCCCGACGATAAATCTCCCGAGGCCCAGGTACGAAAGGTCATGTTGACGCCGTATCCGGTGCACGACCTGCCCGTCTCATTAAGTCTTAGTTATTTAAGAACCCAGACCAAAGGGCCGCGCTTGTCTGCAGCGCTGCAGGTTCCCCACGAGTTTCTTACGTTCGTCCCAACCAACGGGAAACAAGTCGCAACCGTAACGCTGGTGGGAACTGTCTTTGACGAAAAAGGAGGCGAGGGTGGATCGTTTCACACCCGCGTTACCGTCGAGGCGCCGACGGCAGAAGACGCTAAGAGCGCACCGGATTTGACCTACGGTTACCCCATCTATGTACCGGCCGGCCTGTATCAAGTACGCGTCGGTGTACGCGACGAAGCGAGTGGTCGCGCTGGAACCGCGCACTCGTGGATTGAAATACCGAACATCGCCGCGGGACAGCTGGCACTCAGTAGCCTGCTCACCGGATTGCGCACCCAGGCGACTATCAGCAATGCCAGCGCGCCCGCGACGGGTATGCCTGAGACAGTCAACATAAGTATTACTAACCGCTTTTCGCCCGAAGGCTATTTGCGTTTCCTCGTCATGATCTACAACGCGATGCGCGCGCCTGCTGATTCCAAGCCGGACGTGGCGCTTCAGGTACAGGTCGTACGCGATGATCAACCGGTAACGACCACGCCGCTGCGGAAAGTGGCGACGGAGGAGGTTGCGGATCTCACCGCCATTCCCTACGCCGCGGAGCTGCCATTGAACCGGTTACCCGCCGGCCGCTATACCTTGAAGGTGACCGTGGTCGATCGCGTGGCAAAGAAAAGCGCAACACAACAAACCCGCTTCGATATCGAGTGACTCAAGCCCATCGCTACTCCCTGGAAACCAACTAAACAACAACTGATTGACGCGGCCAACAAGACCGTGCCGGATGTTATCGCGCCCGGCTTAAAGGTTTTGTTCTGCGGCATAAATCCGGGACTGTACACTGCGGCGGTCGGCCATCACTTCGCGCGGCCAGGTAACCGTTTTTGGCCGGCGTTGTTCGCGGCGGGATTTACCGATCGGCTGCTCTCACCTTTCGATGAACTTGAACTGCTGGAGAAAGGTTACGGCGTAACGAATGTCGTGATGCGCGCGACCGCCACCGCAAACGAACTGACGCGAGCTGAATTCGTTACTGGCGGAAAGCGCCTCAGGGCGAAGGTCAAGCGATACCAACCGGCCTTTTTGGCGATACTCGGACTTGGCGCGTATCGAACCGCGTGGAACGATCCGAAAGCGGTGATTGGTCGTCAGGAACGAACCATCGGCGAGACTGTAATCTGGGTGTTACCCAATCCCAGTGGATTGAATGCACATTACCAGGCCGCGGCGCTGGCTGAAGTGTTTGGCGAATTGCGGACTGCCGTAAAGCAAAAATGCCGCGGGGGATCACGCGGCATTTCCGTATGAGTTTAGCGACGATTAGTAGCGGTTGAAGATTCCGCCGAGAATGCCGCCTACATTACGGCCGTAGCGGCCGTTTCCATAACCTGCATACTGACGGAATCCCTGATCGTAGCCTCTCGCGAAACCTTCGCGAAAAGCCTGTGTTCGGGCATCACGCCACCAGTGTGAACGCTGCGGGTTGTAACTCTGTCCGCGGCGCGCGTCGCTTGAACCCGTGTTCAAACCTTCCTGGTATCCGCGATTTAATTCGTACTGCGAACCGGCGTTGCCGTAGCCACCATATCCGCCGTACCCACCGTAGGTCCCGTAACCTCCGTTACCGTAAGTCCCATAGGTTCGGTTGGCGCGACGTTGACGCTCTCTTTCCCAACGCTCTCGTTCCCGCCGATTACGACGCCAATCGCGATCGCCGTCGTTATCACGATCTCGGTCATGCCGGCGATACTGTCCGTCATTTCGATACTGTGCCTGGGCGGTGCCGCTCGCGGCGACTGATATTCCAAAAACAAAGGCGAGGGTCAAGAGACTCCCGCCCACTAAACTAGCGACTTTCTTCATGTTGATAGAATCCCCCTTGCGGCGCAGGTTGGCAAACTTTGTGCCTTTTGGTTTTCGAGAAATCGAGCGGCAAGTTTTCTTGCAGAACTTATTTTAGTCGA
>JBKPNP010000448.1:0-3100 GCA_046732775.1 Acidobacteriota bacterium | reverse complement strand
GACCTGCCGTTTTCACTTGCAGGGGAGATCGCAGCCGCACTATTGCCAAGTGTCCTGATACTCACTCTCCCTGTCGCCGTACTCGCCGGCGTTGTAATCGGCTTCGCGCGCATGGGCAGCGACAGTGAAATCATCGCGATTCGTGCCGCGGGGGTCGGCACCTGGAGTTTGTTATGGCCGGCCCTTGTGCTCGGTCTAATCGCGACTGCCGCGACCTCGTTTCTTCACTTTAAAGAAGCCCCGGAAGCTGCTCGCGATCTGCGGCGCGTCATGCTCCAGGGTGCACTGAGAAAGCTCGACTCGCCCGTCGAACCTCGTACCTTCAACACCGAGATTCCCGGCTACGTCATCTACGTGCGCGACGGCGACAAGAGTCAGGGCACGTGGGGCCGTGTTTTCATTTACGCCCAACAAGCCGACGGGGCGACGCGTGTTGTCACCGCGCGTTCTGGAAGAATCGATTCGTCTAACGAGCGTTCGGAGCTGGTGCTCAGCGATGCGGTGGCAATGAAAATGCCGGGGGCGACCGGTCAACGCGAATACGCTGTCGAACGGCTGGAACAGTTAAGGATTAGCATCAACACCGGGCGCGCGGCGCTGCTGGAAAATTTAAGTCAAAAGGATCTGCAGATCGATGAACTAAACTGGAATGAGCTGAAGGAAAAGATTCGCAACGGAACTCCCGCTCAGAGAGCTGACGCAGATCGGACACTGCACCGGCGTCTGGCACTTTCAATATCGCCGCTGGTATTTGCACTCCTCGGAGGTCTGCTGGCCATACGCGTGAGGCGCGGAGGCCGCGGCGCCGGCGTATTGATGTCCATTGGGGTCGTGGTGATTTACTACCTGATTAGTTTGTTTGGGGAGTCGCTGGCTAGAAACAACACCGTCTCGGCATTTACCGGTGAGTGGATGGCGACCGCGTTCATGCTGCTGCTGAGTCTCGTCCTGTTGCGGTTTGATAAGCTGCCGAAAATTAACCTGGGCAGAAATCGGCTCGCGAAAAAAGAACCGCTCGCCAGCGAGTTCCGAACGAAAGCAGAAGCCCTTACAGTCGGCGCCGGACGTTCCGGGTTTCCCAGTTTGCTCGACACCAGCCTGTTCCGCACGCTCACCACCAGTTTTGTACTCGGCTTCGTTTCACTCGTTTCAATCTTCATAATTTTCACGCTGTTTGAGCTGTGGAGATTCATCGGCAGCAACCACGTGCCGGCGAGCGTAGTTGGTAAATACCTCCTGTACCTGCTGCCTTTGGTTTCGGTGGAATTGTTTCCCGCGACGATGCTGATAACGGTGCTAATCACTTATGCATTACTCGCGCGACGCAGCGAGGCGATTGCGTGGTGGGCATCGGGACAAAGCGTTTACCGCTTGATGATGCCGGGCCTACTGTTTGCCGTCGCGGCCGGCGCGGGCACCTGGTTGTTACAGGAACACGTGATGCCCCAAGCCAACGTGAGACAGGAATCGTTGCGCGCCCGCATCAGAGGCGGTCAACCACGAGCTATTACGGGCAGCGGCAGACAGTGGCTAGCGTCAGTCGAGAACAAACGTTTGTACTCTTACGAGTTTGACGAACAGGCCGGCGTGTTACACGAGCCAACGATTTACGAACTGGACGACGACGCTGTGCATCTGCGACGCGTTACGATCGCAAAGAGCGGATACTGGGACGCGGCCAATCATCTGGTGGTAAAAGACGCGGAGACGGTTGCGCTCAACGACATGCTGGTGGAACGGCGCCAGGAAGCGGAGACAGTGCTTACGGGTGTTGATTCGCCACAGGTGTTTCGACCGACAGTTGATAAGCCATCGCAGTTAAGCGTGATCGCTTTGAGTAACTATCTAAAAGCCGCGAAGCAACGGGGCGTTGATGTGTCGGCGCTGGCGCTCGCGTTACAGCGGAAATACGTGAGCCCGTTTAGCGTGCTCGTAATGGCGTTCATCGGAATGCCGCTGGCCCTCGCGTTCGGCAGACGCGGCGCGATCGTCGCGCTTTGTGTAGCCGTCGGAGTCAGCGTTGCTTATTGGGGAATTGGCGGAGGATTTCAGCAGTTGGGCAACCATGGATTGTTGCCCCCCGAGGTGGCGGCATGGGCGCCACCTGTCATCTTTGCTGCAGCCGGAACTTACTTCCTGTCACGCGTCAGAACCTAAGTCGCATTCCTAACTCCGCTTACAAAAAGATCATTTTCCATTTGTCATTGTCAGTTCTCATTTGTCATTGCACGCGCAGGTTACGGTGCTAATGACAAATGAAAAATCTGAAATTACAAATGGAAAATGACCTTTTCTGCTTTGGACAGAAGTCTCTCTGCTACCGTCTACGTTCCGGTTTCCCAGCTCGAAATGTATTCAAGCTGTTCGGCAGTTAACGTGTCGATCTCCAGGCCGAGCGCTCGCAACTTAAGACTTGCGATTTCGGTATCAACCTCCGGCGGCAGCAGGTGCACGCCCGGTTCGAGCTCGCCCTTCTTCTTCACCAAATACTCGACCGACAGAGCCTGATTCGCGAAGCTCATGTCCATTACGCTCGCCGGGTGACCCTCGGCCGCCGCGAGATTAATCAAGCGACCTTCGCCGAGTACCATCACGCGATTGCCGTTTGACTTCAGTTTGTACTCATCAACAAACGGACGCACGCTGAGCACTTCGTCCGACATCTCGCGCAGTGCGACCAGGTTCAGTTCCAGATCGAAGTGGCCGCTGTTGCAAACGATGGCGCCGTCGCGCATCTTGGAAAAATGCTCGCCATCGATAACGTGTCGATTACCGGTAACGGTAATGAAGATGTGACCGATTGAAGCGGCTTCGGCGATCGGCATTACGCGGAAACCGTCCATCACTGCTTCGACAGCCTTAATTGCATCGACTTCAGTGACGATGACATTCGCGCCCATGCCGCGTGCGCGGAGCGCGACACCCTTGCCGCACCATCCGTAACCGACCACCACGATGTTGCGGCCTGCCAGCAGAATGTTGGTGGCGCGGATGATTCCGTCGAGGGTTGATTGGCCGGTACCGTAGCGGTTGTCAAAGAAGTGTTTCGTTTGCGCATCGTTAACCGCGATAGTCGGGAAGGTAAGCACGCCGGCCGTTT
>JBKPNP010000447.1:0-14110 GCA_046732775.1 Acidobacteriota bacterium | reverse complement strand
CTGAAATCGAAATTCGGCCGTTGTTTGAGGCCGCAGACTTTGGGGAAAACTTCACGCCTGAATTGCAGGAGCAGGAAGAACGCCTGCGCGCGAAGATCGCTGATCAGGAGTAGCGATTATGCTTCCTGACTGTCGGCGGCTGCCGTTGCCGGGGCCGCCTTGGGTCGAGCGTATTGGTCTAAGCCGAAACCGAGAAAGATAGTGGCGAAGATAAATGCGGAAGAAAAGAAGTATGGCGAGGACACGCCCAGGCGATCGAACGACCAACCGAAGAAGAGTGGCGCGATGATGCGCGCCACCCCGCCATAAGTCTGTTGCATTCCCATGTAGAGGCCGCGTTCTCTTTGCGCGGTGACCCGCGATAGCAAAGCAGTGACGCAAGGAAACGTGAACGCCGTGCCGAGGGGAATGAGCGCGACTGCGACCGCCAGCATTGGCAGGTTGCGCGCAAGCGGCATACCGACTACGCCCAAGGCCAGTAAAACTAATCCCAGTCGCGACAGGTTTGCTTCACCGAACCAATCCACCATGCGACCCAGCAACAACACCCGCGCAAAAACAGAAATTGAACCGACGTACATGAAGAAGTAACCGATGGTCGCTTCGGTCACCTGAAAGCGCGCATTCAGAAAAAGCGCCAACACAGAAAAGCTTCCCTGGAAGGCGCCGATCGCAATGGCGTAAATCCAGATCAGCCGCGACGAAGGTTCGCTGGAATGCGTGATGATGCGCCAGATTGCTTGCCGCGATGTGCGCGGCGCCTCGCCGCCTGCCGCCGGATCACTAACTACGCGCGACTCCGTGAGGTAACGCGCGGCGAACGCCATGTTCAGCAAACAAAGGGCAGCCGCGAGGATTCCCGGCGCCGCGTGTCCCATTTGCAGCGTTGCTGATCCGGGCATCAGATCGCGTTTTCCCAAAGTGATCGCGAAAGAGCCCAGCACCGGTCCGAGGGCGACGCCGAGATTCGTTGTCGCCGAAAGCCAACCGAGTGCGCGGGCTCGATCTTTTGGATCTGTTGAGTCAGCAACATAGGCTTGAATTACGCCGACGGTGCCGCCGCCGGCGCCCTGCACCACTCGCGACAGAAATAGCAGCAGCAGCGAATGAGCAAAGCCAAAAATCAGGTAAGCAACGGCAGACGCACCGAGTGCGATGAGCAGCGTAGGACGCCTGCCGACGCGATCCGAAAACCGGCCCCACATCGGCGCACTGACCAGTTGTGCAACCGTGAATGACGCGACAATGACGCCGATGATTAGTCCGATTCCGAGATGAAAGCCGAGAATGGTTACACCGGCACCGCCTAACGATTTCACGTAAAACGGTAACAGCGGAATGATCATCAACAGCCCGAGCATGTCGATGAAGGCGGTGGCCATCAACGTAAACAACTTCGCCGGAATCTTCCGCACTTCGCGCCACAGCACGTACAACAACCCGCAGGCAATTGCGACGAGCAGCAGGCGCACGAGTGGAGAATGAAACGATTGGGAGATGTTTTGCTGAAGAAGCATTCAGAACAGGGGAATCCAGACGGATTTTGTACGCGACATAGTAACAGGACGAGCGGCTGGAGCGTGTTTCGAGTAAAGCGTTCTGGCGGTTTTTTATTCAAATCCTGAGGTCACGGGCTCAGTCTTCCCGAGAGCGGCTAAATTGGCAAACGAATTGCTTGTAAGCGCTCGACCACAGTTCTACCACTTCAAATTCGTACAGAGCGCTGCTTTAAAGTTCTCATTAGGCAGCGTTGGGAAGAAAGGCTTGCATGCAAAACACAGATTTGACTAGCGATGTCGACACGGTTGACTCACAAACTACTGAGTCACGGCGTACCGGGAAAAAAGGGCTGCGCCGAATCGCATTTTTAGCCGGGGGACTCGGCCTCGGTGCCGGGGTCGCCTATCTTGTTTCGAGACTACTTGGCCGCAGCGATATCGATGTTGCGGACAATATTGTTGACGACCGCGGCACGGGGCAAAAGAAGGCAGCGAAAATCCTGCGAAACTTACGAGACCGCGCGTTTGAGGCAAGCGATGAGAAACTAGCGCTGGCGCTGGGGCGACCGGTCTCAGAAGTGACTGCGTGGCATGCCGGCAGTGAAATTATCGACGATGACGTGGTGATGAAAGCCCGCGGCATTGCGATGCACCGCGGTGTGCTGGTGGAGTAGTACCGCGGGCGTCCCGCCATGAGCGCGAAGCGGAAAATAGAAATTTCGCACCTGTCAGGTGCGTTGCGGGCGCGACGCCCGCGCTCCCAAAGCACTTGGTGAACGTGCCGCTCTCTTGACCAATCTTCCGTCGCGGGTAATATTCTTCGTTCATGAAAAAACTTAATTGGGCGCTGTGGGCAGGTTTCCTGCTCACTGCGCTTTCCTTTCTAAGTTACCCTTTCTTTTTTGCCAGGGTTCCCATAACGCGCGATTTTCCGTGGGCGAATCTGGTTCTTTTTGTAGCAGCGGCGGCGCTGTTGGTGGTTGGGCTTCGTCGCGGATACTCGTCGCAGCGTTCGCACCCGTTGCTTTCAAAGATTGTGGCCACCGTCTTCGCGACGCTTAGCGTTGCGATCCTCGCGCTGTTCATTTTTACTTTTTTCGTAATGGCTCGCTGGTTACCAGCGTCCCACGGAGCGCCGCAGGTGGGTCAAAAAGCTCCCGAATTCAATCTGGCCGATACCAGTGGCCGAAACGTTTCGCTAACCGAAATACTCTCGCAACCCATTAACGGCCGCGCGCCAACCGGTGCGCTGTTGATTTTTTATCGGGGCTATTGGTGACCGTCGTGCAACTTCGAGTTACGGAGTATCGAGGAAAATCTGGCGAAGTTTAACGAAGTTGGAATTCGTCCGGTGGCGATTAGCGTTGATAGTCCCGAAACGTCGCGGGAGCTGAGCACGCAGGCCGGCTACACTTTTAGTTTGCTGTCTGATCCGAAAGCAGAAGCAATCCGGCGTTACGATTTGCTCCACGCCGGCGCGGGAATTAGCGGGCAGGACATTGCGCGGCCGGCAGAATTTCTGGTTGACCCGAGCGGCACGGTGCGTTGGGTAAATCTGACTGAAAACTATTGGGTGCGCGCGCGACCAGAACAAATTCTAGAGGCCGCGCGGTTGCTGAAGGAGTAGTCTTTGAATCTAGATTTTACTGGCGAGGAGAGATCATGAAGCTGACGGAATTTTTAAGAGCCGAGCTTGACCGGGAAGTCGATCGCTCACGACGCGCTTTGGCCGAAATGCCGGAAGGGAAGTTTGACTGGAAGCCGCACGAGAAATCCATGGCGCTCGGTTATTTAGCTAACATGGTCGCCACGATCCCGATGTGGATAACCATGCAGATCGATCAGCCCGAGCTCGACGTCGCGCCGGCCGAGGGCGGCAAAATGGAGCAAAAGCGGCTCGAAACCGGCGGCGCTCTGGTCGAGGCACTTGAAAAAGCGGCAGCCGGGGCTCGCGCCTCATTTGAAAAAACTAACGATGACCATTTGCACACCAACTGGCGTTTGCTGGCGCGCGGCAAGGTGGTGGCTGAGGCGCCGCGGTTTGAAATGATTCAGGACACGTTAAACCACTGGGCACACCATCGCGGCCAAATGACTGTGTACCTGCGTTTGTTAGGCGCGAAAGTGCCGGCGCTTTACGGGCCTTCAGCCGATGACAATCGCTTCGACTAGGCTGGCCGTCTCTTTGTTTAGTTGGAAAATCGTTGCCTGAAAAACCGAGAGGCCGGGTTTGGCCCGGCCTCAAATCGGTTGGCGGAGACATTCAGCCTCAGCAGGTTACTGTCCTCACCCCAGCAACCTATCGCCGTTAATCGCATTTTACAAATTATCTGAGATTCGTCAATGCAAGAAAACTTACAACTCTAAGACAGGAAACTATCCGGCAGTTGCGGCCAATTACATTGCCCGCTTTTTGCTAATAATTTTCAGCATTTTTGAGTCGCGCGTTCTCTGCAGCGAAATCCGCCGCGAAAAAATTTTCAGAATATTTTTCCGCGGTTGCCGACGAAAGTTCGGCGTCTCATTCCGATCGCAGCGCGAGCATCGGGTCGATACGCGTCGCGCGCCGCGCCGGCAAATAACACGCAACCAGCGAGACGAATATCAGCAAGGCAACGATCGCGGCAAAAATTGTGGGATCGGTGGCGTGCACCCCAAATAACAAAGTGGAGAGCAAGCGCGTAAGCGCCAGAGCGCCCACGATCCCGACCCCGGTGCCAATCAGCGTCAACGTTAATCCCTGGCGCAACATTAAGAACAAGACCTGCCGGTGCTGAGCGCCAAGCGCCATGCGTAAACCGATCTCTCTGGTACGCAACGCGAGCGAATAGTTCATCACGCCGAAGATTCCCACCGCCGCCAGCAGTGTGGCCAGACCCGCAAAGAGCGCGAGCAGCAGGGTGTTGAAACGAGCACGCGCAACAGTCTCAGCCATCACCTGCTGCATCGAGCGCACGTCGGAAACCGGCTGGTCACTATCGAGGCCACGAATTTCGCGTTGCACTGCGGGCGCAAGATCCAGCGGATTGCCGGTAGTGCGAATCACAAAAGTCATGAACGGATAAGTGAGTTCCGGTTCGGGGAAATACACAGTCGGCTCGGGCTGGTCGATGAGCGTGTCGTATCTGACGTCGCCAACGACACCGATGATCTCCGTGGCGGCAGGGTTATCCGACATCGGCACGGTAATGCGTTTGCCAACCGCATCCTCGCCTGGAAAATGTTTGCGAGCCATGGCTTCGTTCACCAGCACCACATGCCTTGCTTCAGTCATCTCGAGTGTCGTGAAGTTTCGCCCGCGCAATAGCGGTATTTGCATGGCAGTGAAATAGTCTGCATCCGATACGCGCACGTTCGTGCTTGGCTCTTCGCCCGGCGCTGGTTTCGGACGCCCCTCGATTGTGAAGGCGGTAGCAGACCCGAGCCCGCCATATAACGGTAGAAAGTTAACCATGCCAACCGAGGTGATTCCCGGCAACGTGCGAATCTGTGCGGTTGCGCGATTGAAAAACGAAACGTAGTCCCGGTCCTCTTTGTACTTTGCTTGCGGCAAACGCAAAACCATGGTCAGCACATTGTCCTGATTGAAACCGGTATCGATTTTTTGTAACTGTCCGAAGCTTTTCAATAACAGGCCGGCGCTCGCCAGCAGTATGAGCGCCAGGGCGACTTCGCTCACGACCAACCCCTTGCGAAGCCGGCCACTGCGTGGGCTCTGTCCTTCCGACGCCTTGCCTTCTTTGAGCGCGCCGTTCAAATTCAAGCGCGTGGCTTCGAGGGCGGGGGCTAAGCCAAAAATGATTGCGGTCACAAACGATATGCCTAACGTCCAACCGAGCACCGTCAGGTTGAGACCGACGTGTTGCAGACTCGCCAGATCGCGCGGACTGATGGCGACGAGTCCCCTAATGCCCCACGCCGCGAGCATTAGTCCCAGCACACCCCCAATCGAAGCGAGTAGAAAACTCTCGGTCAGCAGTTGTCTCACGATGCGCCAGCGGCTCGCGCCGAGCGCCGCACGGACGGCAATTTCCTTTTCACGCGCAGCCGCTCGCGAGAGCATCAGGTTTGCGACGTTGGCGCAGGCGATTAACAAGACAAAGCCAACCGCGCCGAGAATGATCCAGAGTGCTACCCGCACGTTACCCACGAATTGGTTTCGCAGTGGAATCACTTCCGCGCTGTAGCCTTTGTTAAATTGAGGTGAATCCTGTCCCAAACGGCTCTCGATTGTTTTCAGGTCGGCTTCAGCTTGTTCAAGAGTGGCGTTAGGTTTCAGGCGTGCGACGGTCGAAAGGTAACGCCCGCGACCGCTGCCGCTTTCGCTCTGGGATAAATATAGGGCAGCCCAAAGTTCCGCCGGCCGGCCCGTACCCGATCGCTGTTTGACGTGCCACTGAAAGCCGCGTGGCATAACGCCGATCACTGTGTAGGGCTCACCGTTTAGCAAAATCTGCTTACCAACCAGGTTCGGATCGCCGCCGAAGCGTCTCTGCCAAAAACTGTGACTGAGGATTGTGACCGGCGCTGCTT
This sequence comes from Acidobacteriota bacterium, assembly GCA_046732775.1. GTDB lineage: Bacteria > Acidobacteriota > Blastocatellia > Pyrinomonadales > Pyrinomonadaceae > PSRF01. The sequence continues at coordinate 8,078 of JBKPNP010000447.1, read as the reverse complement.
CTTTGAGGCCGTCTTCTTCGCGCATGTCGCGTCCGAGAATCGGCTGCACGCCGAGCACGTGAAACAGGGAAGGGGTAGCAAACTGAACAGTGATCTCTTCCGCTTCGCCAACACCGGTCAGGTTCAAACGCTGATCGGTAAACGCGGCCATACTCTCAAAAGAAGTCGTCTGTGCGCGCCAGCCGCTGAAGTTAATGCTCGAGGTCGTGTTTTGATGTCGCCCTTCCGGCGTCACTTCCCACAACATAACCAGACGCTCGGCATCGAGGTAGGGCAGCGGGCGCAATAGGAGTTCGTTGACTACGGAAAAAATTGCGGTGTTCGCGCCGATGCCGAGTGCGAGCGTGATTACGGCGACGAGCGTGAAGGTTCGTTGCTTGGCCAGCCCGCGCACTCCGTAACGAAAGTCCTGCCACAACGTTTCAATCATTCCGCCTCCCCTGAACTCGTATGCTTGATCTCTTACGCTCCCCACGTTGCCGAAGCTTCGCAGCGCTGCGTGACGGGCGTCGCTTTCCGTCATCCCGCGCTCGACGTTTGTCTTAGTCGCCAGTTCGACATGCAGGCGAAATTCTTCGTCGATGTCCTCGATCACTCGCTCGCGATCGAACAACGCCCGCATGCGCGCCGAAAAGACCTTGAACAACCTCATCCCTCGTTTCTCTTACGTAGCTTGCCGCATTTTCGTAACGGCGAGGACCAGCCGGTCCCAGCTCGCTTCTTCCACTTCCAGTTGTCGCCGTCCCGTACGGGTCAACGCATAAAACTTGGCGCGCCGGCCGGTGTCGTGTGTGTCCCATTTCGAAGAGACCCACCCTTTTTGTTCAATGCGATATAAGGCCGGATAAAGGGACCCCTGTTCTACCGTCAGCATTTCGTCGGACATCTGAACGATGCGTTGGATGATGCCGTAGCCATGCAGAGGCCCGAGCGAGAGCGCTTTCAGAATCAACATGTCGAGAGTGCCCTGCAGCAAGTCCGCTTTGTGTTTAGTCATGCACCGACCTTCCAAAGTTGAAAATTCCACGAAGCCTAGAGTGTCAAGGCAAGATAATTCGTCAAGCCTAGACTGTCAAGGCTTCAGTAAATATTTTTTGTGTGCTTTATTTTCAGTCCGCGGGAGCGGACATCCGCGTAAGCCTGGGGCGTGAGCCCCAGGGAGAAGTGCCAACTGCTGCCGCCCGCGGACTGACAAAGCGCGGGATTAAACAGTAGCTTTAAGACCGTTCATGATTTCGCTGTTGCCTGCGAGGATGCGCGCGGCGTCATCAGGATTCGGTTCAAGTGACCACTTGCCGTGTTGGAAGGTGCCGCCGAGTATTATTCCGTCGCGGCGCGGAAACATGTAGTTCGAGTCTGAGAGGTAGCAATAATCAATCTCTGGTTGTGGCAACAGTATTTCGAGTTGCCCGCGCACCGGCTCGAGCGCTTCATCACCAAACAGAGCGCGCGCGCCCAAACCGGTGCAGTTCATGATCACCGGCTCGCGCAGTCGCGCCAGCTCGGCACGGTTAAGAAACTCCTTCACTACAACTCTGCCACCGGCTACGTAAAAGTCCCGCAGCAGTGCGCTGAGGTAAACGCTCGGTTCAATCATCATCGACTTGAACTCGCGCGCGAACGGAAAGCCAAAGTAGTGTTCCGGATCTCGATGACTTTCAGTCTGCGGATAGAACTGTGCACCGCCAAGTATTTCGCGACTCAACGACGATTCGTTTCGCAAAAGTTCAAAACAATCTATCCAACTCACACCATATTCCGTGCCGACCAGCAACTGAAACGCGCGGTTGGAAACGTTGCACGCGGTGCGAAATTGCTCCGTAAATTGTGATGTTACTGCGTCCGCATGGAAGGACGACGAGGGGTACCAAAATGCGCCGGCGATGTTTGAAGTAGTTTCAGGAGGAAGACTTTTGGCGTAGATCGTCACCGTGCCTGGGCCGTTTTGAAACCTGCGCTGCAATAGTCGCGCGGTGGACAGACCGCTAACGCCGCATCCGAGTACCGCAAATCGCGGCGGAGTTCGATTTCGGCGCCTGACCGGACGAATCGTTTGCAAGAAGGGTTGGACTAAATCGACAGCGAGTGAGGCGGTTCCCCATGACAGCGTGACCCCGGCGCCGCCGTGGCCGTAGTTGTGCACCAGAAGTTTCTCGTTGAGACGCTCGGCTGAAACTACAAAGCCTTCGGCGCGAAAGGGCCTGAGGCCGACTACTTCACGTATGACGCGATTGCGAGCGATTTTCACCGGCGCAAAGTGGCGAGGTGCGAACGAGGAAGCTGCTCTAAGCGGCAACGGCAGAGATCGGGCGGCTATCCCGAAAGCCCCGGCGGCAAGCGCAGCGCGCAAGAAATTACGGCGGCCGGGATTGTCCTCGCTTCTCATGCGCAGATTACAACTTTTTCGGAGGGTTTTGCGCAAGCTCCATGAATTGGGCGGGGCTGGGGAATTTTTTGGAACGTTTCTATTGACCGGACGTATACTCCACAATAGTATATCGCTATGACATATATCGGTTCACGAATACTTGATCGCGAGTTGAAGAAGGGTAGTGCGGAGCTGCTTATTCTTTCGCTCGTGGAAGACCAGCCACGTCATGGTTACGACATCGGCCAGCTAATCGAACAACGATCTGACGGTGTGTTGCGCTTCAACGTCGCCTCGCTCTATCCGCTCCTTTACCGGCTGGAAAAACGCGGTTGGATTCAAGGTCGTTGGGTGGAGCGGCCCGGCCAGCGTCGCCGTCGGTATTACCGGCTGACGAGCGAAGGCAAAAAGATTCTAGCGGCACAACGCAATAGTTGGCTCGAGTTTGTCCAGGCAATCAATCGCATCACCGGAATCGAGCATGCTTGATTGGAAAGCAGAGATAAGGCAGCGACTCGCTGCTTCAAAGTTGCCGGCGGCGCGCGAGGCGGAGATCGTCGAGGAGCTGTCGCAGCACCTTGAAGATCGTTACCAGCAATTAGTCGCAGGCGGAGCGCCCGACGAAGAAGCTTCACGCGCCGTGATGTTGGAGCTGGCAGATAGCGACCTAATGACGAAAGAGCTGCGCCGCGTGCATCGCCCGATGCGTTACGAACCAGTGGTGCTCGGAGAACAAAGGAGAACGAATGTGTTGAGTGATCTAGGGCAGGACCTGCGTTTCGGATTCCGAACATTGTTTAAGAATCCCGGCTTCACCGCGATCGCTGTAATCGCGCTGGCGTTAGGCATCGGCGCCAACAGCGCGATCTTTAGTGTGGTCAACTCAGTTCTGCTGCGTCCGCTGCCTTACCAGGATCCGGACCGTCTGGTGATGGTTTGGGAAGACGCGACGCGCCACGGATATCCGCGCGACACTCCGGCAGTTGCCAATTATCTCGATTGGCGCAATCAGAACCACGTGTTTGAAGATATGGCAGCAGTTGCAGACGCGAGTCTTAACCTGACCGAGGCGGGCGACCCGGAACGACTCGACGGCACTGCGGCGAATGCGAGTTTGTTTACGGTGTTAGGCGTGGCGCCACAGTTCGGTCGTGCTTTCACCGCTGAAGAAGATCAGCCGGGAGCGAACCGCGTGGTGATGTTGAGCAATCGTCTGTGGGCCCGCCGCTTTGGCGCGGACCAGTCGATTGTCGGCAAACAAATTAAGCTCAACGGTCAACCGTACACGGTTGTGGGCGTTATGCCGGCCCAGTTTCAGTTTCCGAGTCAGGACACCGAATTGTGGGTGCCCATCGCGTTTTCCCAGCAGCAGACGGCTAACCGGGGCTCGCATTACCTTCAGGTTGTTGCTCGCTTAAAACCAGGCGTGGCGCTCGCGCAGGCGCAAGCCGAGATGAACAACATCGCTACGCGTCTGCAGCAACAATACCCCCAGCAGAACACTGATCTGGGAGCGGTTGTCGTGCCGTTGCATGAGCAAGTAGTCGGCGACATCCGGCCTGCTCTGCTCATACTGCTCGGCGCAGTTGGACTTGTCCTTCTAATTGCTTGCGCAAACGTCGCAAACTTGCTGCTGGCGCGAGCCGCAGTGAGACAGAAAGAAATTGCGGTGCGGGTGGCATTCGGCGCGAGCCGCTGGCGATTGATTCGTCAGTTCCTGACTGAGAGTGTACTGCTGGCTGCGGTCGGCGGAGTGTTTGGCTTGGTGCTTTCAATTATCGGGATCAAACTCCTGACTCGTTTTATCCCGCCCAACATCTCTCAAATAAAAGCCATAGAACTTGACTCGTTCGTCCTCGGGTTCACAGTCCTCGTGTCGTTGTTAACCGGAGTCATTTTCGGGCTGGTGCCGGCACTGCAGGCGTCGATGTTCAAACCAAACGAGACGCTGAAGGAGGGCGGCCGCGATTCTTCATCGGGAAATCGTGGCAATCGTATGCGGGCGCTATTAGTGATCGCGGAAGTGGCGGTGTCGCTGATTTTACTGATTGGCGCCGGACTTCTGATCAATAGTTTTTTGCGACTGCGGAGTGTCGATCCGGGTTTCGATTCCACCAATTTGTTGACGATGAGAATCGTGTTGCCGCAGTTGAAGTATCCTGATTTGACGCGGCGCTCGGCGTTTTACACTGACGTCATTCAGAAGGTCGAGGCGATACCGGGAGTGAAATCGGCTGCGGTCACAACTAACCTGCCGCTATACCGGCAGGGCAATTCGACGGGAATCGAGATTGAAGGCCGACCGGCGCCGCCGCCGGGGCAGGAGATCATCATCACCACGCGTATCATCAGTCCAAAGTATTTAACGACGATGGGCATCCCGTTATTGAGAGGGCGGCAATTTGGTCCGGAAGAGACTGCGAAAATGCCGGGGGCCGTGATTATCAGCGAAACGATGGCTAAGCGTTACTGGCCTAACGAAGACCCGCTTGGCAAACGGCTCACGCCCGGCAGAAATGCCGGCCCGGAAGATTGGTTCCAGATTGTCGGCATCGCAAAAGATGTACGCCAGTTTGAATTGAATGCCGATCCCAAACCACAGATGTATCTTCCTTACGTGCAGGCTGACTTTTTCGCGCCGCGCGATCTCGTCGTGAAAACCGATATCGATCCCATCGGTATGGCGGCAGCCGTACGCCGGGCAGTCTGGGACATAGATAAAGATCAGCCGGTTTCGAACATCAAGACGATGGATGAAATCGCAGCTGAGTCAGTCGCACGCCAGCGCTTCAGCATGTTACTGCTGGCAATCTTTGCCGGAGTGGCGTTGGTGTTGGCCGCCGTCGGTATTTACGGGGTGATGAGTTACTCGGTTACGCAACGCCGAAACGAAATCGGCATTCGCATGGCCCTGGGCGCGCAGCGCAGCGACGTGCTCAAGCTCACCGTCGGTCAGGGACTGAAGCTTGTTGTAATCGGTGTGGCGGTGGGTTTGGTCGGTGCTTTTATATTGACTCGTTTGATGGTGAGCTTGCTGTTTGGAGTTGGCGCGACTGACCCCGGCACGTTCATCGCCATCTCGGTGATACTGGTGAGCGTGGCCTTGTTTGCGAGTTACATTCCCGCGCGTCGGGCTACGAAGGTCGATCCACTCAAAGCGCTGCGTTATCAGTAGACCAGTGTCCGACAAGCTTCAGCTTGTCGCTTCAGAAACGACAAACTAAAGTTTGTCGGACACGCATAACCGATGCGCCTGAAATGTCCGACAAGCTTCAGGTTGTCGCGTCAGTACCGCAACTAAAGTTCGTCGGACACAGAATTTGTAGCCTCGCGGCTGATCGCTTATCCTAGCGACGTCTTCCCCGGCCGAAATCTCTCGACACCACGTAACTCTGCACCAGGAAACCCTTATGCATTTCTGGCAACATCGCCTTGTTCTTGCCGCAGTTTCTTTGTTTGTTTTGACTGCCTTCACGCGCGCTGACGGTCAGGCGCTAACCTTCGCAGGCAACGCGCAGCACACTTCGGTCTACACTGCGCCCGCGCAAAACATGAATGTGTTCCGCTGGATCACCAGTGTCGACCTTAACAACACCGGCGCCCTGATTCACTATGGCGCGCCGCTGGTTACTGCAGCCAACACGGTGATCGTACCTGTCAAAACCGGAGCTCAGGATGGCTTTCAAGTGAAGGTGATTGATGGGACAAACGGCGCCACCAAATACACGTTAGCGACGGACTACACACTGCCGTCCCATAACTGGATCCCGGCCTATCAGCCCACCGTGGCCACGGGCGCGTTCGGTACGCGTTTGTATTACGCGGGCGCCGGCGGCACGATCTGGCGCGTCGACAATCCGGATTCAAACACTCCTTCAGCTCCCGTACGGCAAGTCTTTTATTCGTCACTCGCTGGTTACAACGCGAACGCTTCGGCATTCAACAGCTCGGTGTTTGTTAACACGCCCATTACCGCCGACAGCAACGGCAACATTTTTTTCGGCTTTCGCGTGCAGGGAATTGCGCCGGCTCCGCTCAATACGTCGCAAAGCGGGTTCGCGCGTATTGACACTTTCGGCAACGGCACTTTTGTGTTAGCGGGAAATGCAGCGAACGATGCACAGATCGAACGCGACAGCCACAACGTTGCGCCAGCGCTGAGCAATGATGAAACGACACTGTATGTGGCGGTGAAGTGGGCCACTACGGCGCGATACTGTTATCTACTGGGTTTGAACGCCACGACTTTGCAAACGAAGTATTCCGTCTTTCTTCGCGATCCTCGCACTGGGGATCCGGCTGGCGTGCCTGAAGATGGAACCGCTTCGCCGATGGTGGCGCCGGACGGTGACGTCTATTTTGGCGTGCAGGGTACGCCTCCAAGCAACGGTTCCCGCGGGTTCCTGTTGCGGTTCAGTGGCGATCTGTCTGTTACTAAAGCGCCGGGCGGTTTTGGTTGGGACTATACGGCGGGAATCGTGCCGGCTAGTCTGGTTCCTTCGTATCACGGTTCGTCGTCATACCTATTGTTCTGCAAGTACAACGACTACGCTTTTCAGGACGGCAGCGGCGTGAACCGCGTCGCCTTGCTCGACCCCAATTCGACGCAACTCGATCCGCACTCGTCTTCGGTAGGCCTGGTCGAAATGCGCGAGGTGTTGACGGTAATTGGGCCGACGCCAGATCCGGATTCACAACCAACTTTTCCTGAGGCAGTGAAGGAATGGTGTATCAACGCGCCCGCGGTAAATCCGGCGACGAAAAGCGTCTTCTTTAACAACGAAGACGGCAAAGCGTATCGCTGGAATCTCGCGACGAATTCGCTCGATCAGGCCATCACCTTGAACCAGGGAATTGGCCAGCCGTACGTGCCGACAGTCATCGGTCCCGACGGAACCATCTATACACTTAACGGCGGAACTATGTTCGCGCTGGGCAACGACCCGAGCACGAGCGTCACCTTGAGTTCTTCCTCGCCCGACTTACGCGCAACTGTCTTCGGCGACTCGATTACATTTACTGCTTCGGTTACCGGAACGCCCGCACCAACGGGCACCGTCACATTTTTCGACAACACATTCAACGGCTTGACGGCCGAGAGTAGTGTGCTCGCGACGAACGTTCCGCTTTCAAATGGGAGCGCGAGTATCACCACATCGGCGTTGAAAGCTGGCGGAAATTATCTGGGTAATCATCACATCGTCGCCATCTATAACGGTGACGGAAACCACGCCACCACCGTCGCCGCGATGATGCAGAAAGTGCACGCGAATGCCTCAACGACCACGCTTGTTTCGTCTCCGAAGGTGGCGGCTGCCGGGCAGTCGGTTACGTTGACGGCAACGGTCGCAGGCGTTCCGTCGAACGCCGGCGTTCCCACGGGAATGGTGACGTTCGAGGATGGCCTGAATGTAATCGGGCAGGTTCCTCTGAATTCGAGCGGCCAGGCATCGATAACGATCCCAAACTTTTCAGCCGGCAGTCACAACCTGAGGGCGACTTACGTTTCGGACACACGCTTTGCAGCCAGCGCCGGAACTGCCACAGTCCTGGTTGATGTGCCGGCCACGCAATTGAGCAGCGCAACGTTCAGTGAAAACGAAAGCTCACCGACGCTTATCGTTACGGTTACCCGCACCGGCAACACAAACCTCGCGTCAACCGTCGACTACACGACGAGCGACAACTCACAAGCGACCAACTGCTACAG
>JBKPNP010000446.1:0-4615 GCA_046732775.1 Acidobacteriota bacterium | reverse complement strand
CTCAATTCTCACGTTTCAGGTTTCGCCGGAGCCGGAGACGAAACGCAGGCTATTGCCGGCTGGAATAGTCCCGGACCAATCCACATCGTTAATAACTACCTGGAGGGCGCAGGCGAAGTAATTCTGATTGGCGGCGCCGATCCGTCGATCGCCAACCTTGTTCCTTCAGACCTCGAAATCAGCCGTAACTATTTACGTAAACCGAAAGAATGGCTGGGTCGCGCCCTGATCAAAGGCACGTTGGAGTTGAAGAATGCGCGGCGCGTTAACATCGAAGGGAATTTGATTGAGAGCGAAATCCTGACGACCGCTATCGTGTTGACCGTTAGAAATCAAAACGGCAAAGCGCCGTGGAGCACGCTCGAAGACGTTGCGGTGCAGAACAACCTGGTGCGTCATGCAAGCTCGGGAATAAATATTCTTGGCAGCGACAACGAACACCGTAGTCAGGAAGCAAAACGCATTCGCGTTGTAAATAATCTGCTGCTCGATATCGTTCAGGACCGCCCCGATAACATTCCCTATTTTCTGCAAGTCAATGGCGGTCAACGAATTCTGATCGCACATAACACGGTCCAGCAAGCGGGAAACGTCGTTACAGCGTACGGCGAGCCAAGCATTGGCTTTTCTTTTCGCGACAACATTGTTCAGTTCAACCGCTACGGAATTGTGTGTTTGAACTCCGGTTCGGAATGTGGCCGTGAATCTTATTTTTGTAACTGTTTCCCGGGCGGAAGTTTCAAAGGAAATGTTTTTGCTGACAATCTTGGAGCCGCTGCGAGCGATCGAGTGGACGAGAAGTATCCCTCGGGAAACTACTTTGTCAGCTCATTTCAGAAAGTAGGTTTCAACGACCTTACGCACGACGATTGGAGCCTCAGCTCATTTAGTCACACACGCAAACGCGGCAGTGATGGCGCGGATCCGGGAGTGAACGTCGCTGCGCTAATTGCTGCGGGAGCGTTTGCGGCTCGCGACGGAAACCGATTGGAAGGGCGTTAACCACGGAACGGATGTCAGACGACTTTGTAAATACAAAGCTCAGCGACAAGCTCAAATGGTCGTTGCCCTGGCTCCTGCGTTATCCAGCGTGGCGAGCTGGAGAGACTGTGCGACGCGCTGCCAAAGCGAACAGCACATCGCATCTAATTTTCCTCGTTGCCAATCATTTTGAGCCGGGTTTAGGAGATACTGCGATCCGTCGCCTTGAGCGTTGGTGTGAACTCGCGCGGTCCACCGGCGATGCGATACGTGATCATGACGGAACACCTTTCCGTCATACGAATTTCTTTCCCGCCGAACAGTACGAACGACCGCTACTCGATCTGCTTTCCGGTTTGCAATCAGACGGATATGGCGAAACTGAGATTCATCTGCATCATGGCGTCCAGCGACCGGACACCGCTGAAAATACCAAACGACAACTCGAGACATTTCGCGATGTCCTGGCCGAAGATCACAAATGCCTGGCGCGATCGACCTCGCCCGTTGACTCGCAACCCAAGTATGGATTCGTACACGGCAACTGGGCACTCGCGAATTCAGCGGGTGGACGGTTCTGTGGCGTGGATTCCGAAATGCAAATCCTCGCAGACACTGGTTGTTACGCTGACTTCACTTTACCTTCCGTGCCCTATCAGTCGCAGGTCGCCCGCATCAACGCGATCTACCAGTGCGGTCATCCTTTCGCGGAAGCCCGCCCACATCGTTCCGGCCCGGGATTGAAAGTCGGCGACGATTTGAAACTACCGATCATTTTCACCGGGCCGTTGGTGTTCGATTGGACGCGACGCTTACGCGGTCTGCCGGTTCCGAGAGTTGAAGACGGCGCGCTCGCGCAAAACTACCCGCTGTCGCTGAATCGGCTGCAAGGTTGGCGTAGTGCTGGAATAGGCGTAAGGAATCGGCCCGACTGGATCTTCATCAAACTTTATTGTCACGGATTCTTCGAATGGGATCAGGACTTAATGATCGGTGAACAAATGAAGCGCTTCATGCAGGAAGTGTTGGAACTGGGCGACAACACCGGCGAATTCAAAGTGCACTTCGCGAGCGCACGTGAGGCGTTCAACATGGTTGCAGCCGCCGTTGAGGGAAAACAAGGGGAACCCGGGTCTTATCGTGATTATAAGTTGCGACAGATCATGCATGAGGGCGCGACGAAGAGAACGAGCGAGAAGGCTGAGGTCGAAAGCGTCATGGCCTTAGCTTGATCTTTCTTCAACGGACTGCTTTTAAGATGAGAAACGAAATTCAAATCACGGGACACGAAGCCACGACTTTTCTAAATTCGTCGAGGCACGAATTGCAAGTGCAGGAATTATTCGCGCAGCTCGATCGGGATGGGTTGGTTGTACTTCCGAATCTATTAACCCCGGTAACCTTGCGTGCAATGCAGCAGGCGTTTGCGGCGAGACTACAGCGCTTGCGCTGGAACAACTTTGAAGGCTATCAGAAGACTGAACCCTACCGTCACATGGTAGAAGACGTGTTGATTCTCGAGCAGGGTTTTGTCGATCTCGTCTTGAACCCGGTCGTCAAAGGAGTTTTGAATCTTTACCTCGGTCATGAGTATGAGTTAACCGAAGCGAAGGGCTGGAAGTCGTTGCCCACGAACAGGGACTTTCACGGTTGGCATGGCGACGCCTGGTACGACCAAACTAAAGCGACGGAAATTCATCGTGAGGTGAAGTTGGCCATTTACTTATCGGATGTTCGCAGCGGCGCCTTCAATTACGTTAAAGGCAGTCATCGTCAACAGCATCCGCGGGTAGTTAAGAATGATGAAGTGGCTAGTGTTGATTCGTCGCAGGTTGCGCAACTCCTGGGACCGGCGGGGACAGCATTTTTGTTTGACACCTCCGGCATTCATCGCCAGGGCGTGCCGATGCTGGAAGAACGCCAAGCCTGCTTTTTCAACTATCACAACCCGCGCGTTGCACTGCAGCAGGAAGACATCGATTACTATCGCTATCATCCATTGCTGCTCAATGCCGCATTCCTCGGCGACCTGAGTGAGGAAGATGAGCGCATTCTCGGGTTCGGCAATAAGACAAACTTCCGTCCGGCCTTTACTCGGGAGGCTGCGCCCTCGCTGTTCTATCGGGCGCTAACGCACGGTTACAGTACCGAGCTAAAGGTCAAGAAACTGAAAGAAATGATCGGCGCCCGGCTGAGGCGCACGCTGGGCTGAAACCCGAGGCGTATCCCTCCAGGCACTCCACCCTTTACGAACCAACCGGTCTCGCTGTCCTTCTTAAACAATGAATTCCATTTTTACAGGTCGAAGCGCGCGGGAGGCATCATGCGAACGGTGATGTCTGTATTCGGTGTGAAGCCCGTGAGGATTGGAGGCACTGAAACCTTCGCGCGGGAGCTTTCGCTCCAGCTTGATGAGCGCGGTTGGCAAAGTGTTCTGTGTTTTCTCAAGGAGCCGTCGGCTGAGGTGCGGCGTTTTCTCGAACTGCCGAACGTTAATATTGAAGTTCTCGAAAACTCAACCCATCTAAATTGGAGTGCAGCAGTAAAGCTCGCCGGATTATTAGGCCGTCACAAACCCCACGTTCTTCATTTGCACTTCACTGGTTTCCTTGGAATTTACCCCTGGCTGGCAAAGATAAAATCCGTCAAGCAGATCTTCTTTACCGATCACAGCTCGCGTCCGGCCGGGTATGTGCCGCGGTGCGCGCCACTCGTGAAACGACTTGCCGCCAAACTGATCAACTGGCCGATTTCGAAAGTAATTTGTGTCAGCGAATACGGGTACAAGTGTTTGACGACACTCGATCTGTTACCGCGACAACGGCATGAACTTGTTTACAACGCAGTTGATTTGACGCGCGTCCTTGAATCGCCAAACCGTGCGGCGGAATTCAAGAAGCGTTACCGCATCCCGGACGATCGCGTTGTCATTGTGCAAGTGAGCTGGATGATACGAGAGAAGGGCATACCGGAGCTGTTGCAGGCGGCGAAGACGTTGTTAGCAACGAATCCAAAAGTCCACTTTGTACTCGTGGGTGAGGGCGCAGAGCGCGAACAGTTTATGCAGCAGGCAGCGGCCATGGGGATCGCTGACCACGTTACCTTCACCGGCCTAATTCAGGATCCGTTTGCTGAAGGAGTTTATGAGTCCGCCGACATAGTTTGTCAGCTTTCGGAATGGGAGGAGCTTTTCGGGTGGATGATTGCTGAAGCGATGGCTTACGGCAAACCAATAGTCGCGACTAATGTGGGCGGCATCCCTGAACTCGTCCACGATGGCGCGACCGGATTTTTAGTGCCGCGCGGCGATGCAGTTGCAGCGGCAGAGAGACTTAACGCTTTGGCCACGGATCCGCAGTTGCGGATCAAACTCGGTGAGGCCGGACGCAAAGCGGTTGAAGCTAAATTCAATTTGCGTCGCAACGTTACTCAACTTCTTGAGCTCTACCTCGCGTAAACCTTTCGTATGAGTTATACCAACACGGCATTTCTGCTGGACTCAGGACCACGCATCTGGAGCAGTCTCGAAGACCAGCACCTGCAGTTGTGCCGGGAGCTCACTGCGCGCGGCAGCAAACCGTTGCTTGTGTTCGCTAAGCAATTGCCGCCAGCAATGCAGGATCGTTTTGAAGAA
>JBKPNP010000445.1:0-7118 GCA_046732775.1 Acidobacteriota bacterium | reverse complement strand
GAATCATCGGCAGAGCGCCAATTTGATCGACTTCCGTCTTGCTGGGCAAACAATTAAACAGGCTCGGCGCAATACGAAATTCGATTCCGCGACGGCGCCCGCAACGCATCATCACGTCAAACAGCGCGTCGCCGTCGACGTCCGCATCCGCGATGATTACTTCATTCGCTCCCGCTTCGCGAATCGCCTCGGGCAAGCCCGCAAGATCGCTGATTACGGGCACCCCTTCATAAATCGCGGGGTCGCCAGGGCCAACTCGGCCAGTATCAACTGCGCCAATCACCCGGTACCCAAGTGACGGCCGTTCACGCATTTCCTTTATGCAGAACGCCGCCTCAGGTCCACGTCCGACGACCAGCGTGGGAATTAGATTAATGCCGCGCAGCCGGAAGAATGTTTGCGCGCTCCTAATGATTAAGCGAATCGCGTACAGGCTGACTAGTGCGATTACGAAATCAAGGACAAACACGCTCCGGGAATACGAAAACGCACGGTAGTGGAACCCACCGCGATACAAGAATGCCGCCGCCACAATCAACAAGGATCCGATGGCCGCCGACTTAAACACGCGTATGCCGTCATCGAAAAATGAAAACTCGCCACGCAGCCGGTAGAGATCGTAGTAGCGAAGGGCGAGCACCCGGATGACAACCACGAAGAGCAGTAATGCACCATAGGGCGCGAACCGAGCGCTCCAGGCAAATCTTCCGTCGCTCGCCGGTTGAAATATCGCATTGCCTTCACGCAGGTAGAACGCTGCCGCAAACGACAGCGCCGCTATCGACACGTCTGCCAACAACATCGTCGTTCTTACCGCCGGTATGATCCACTGCGGAGCGCGCGATGAAACAGTCGCGAACCGGCGATTAATTACGGTAGTTGTGATTGGCTCGGCTCTCACGAAATTAATGCATTCTGGAAATCGCTGAACGTTCTGGTTGAACGCATAGCATAGCAAATCAAGGCTCGAGTATGAGATTCGCAACCTCACCCAGTACGTTTACCGCTCTGCGCGGCTCGTTCAGTGGCTTTCGTTGAATCGCCAAGTCGGCTACATCGGCCGCCGTACTGAGTCTTTGCAAACGCCCTTCGCGCACCAACTGTTCATCAATTGCAGCCCATTGGCCCTTGTAAATTGACGCCGCCGGCGTACCCAATGCGGCCGCCTCGCGATTCATCGTGCCCCCGGCACTGACGACCAAATCGCTCCGGGCAATAAGGTTGGCCCCATCAAGCGGGCGCGTAGGCACGACGAGGTTGTCGAATCCCGCACGATTGTAAGTTTGCCGCTGCGACTCACTGCGCGGCAGCAACACGACTTTGGAATTCGGCATTGCTGTTACGCGTTTCAGTAACAGGTCGAAGAGCTCATTTTCAAAACGGTGGTACAGCGCTTCAGTTGCGGGGGGACGCACCGTGATTAGTATTTCCTCAGCTCCAATTCCGAGCTCGCTTAGTTGCTTGTCGAAATCCGGATGGGGCTGGAAATTAGCGAGGTAAACGTCTTCTTTGATTCCGTCATACCGTCGCACCTTCGCGAGCGAGGCGCCGAAGCGTGCCAGTGCGTCATCAGGAAAAGCACGGGGCACGATGATTCGCGAGGCGAGGCGAAACGCCAAATGATTCGCCGGCTGATGTTCGTAGTCCATCAGCGTAACGGTCTTCAACGAAAGCGCACGACCCGCCAGAATTTGTGAATACGAGTTGTGGCTAACTGCCAGGTCAAACTTCCGAGCACGACCCCATCGCGCGAGGGCGAGGCCGCGCTGCACGAGATTGCCTGCTTTACCGGAAAGTTTCTCGCCGCCGTGACCGCCGACGACGTTCGCGTCAAATCCCGCTGTCGCCGCAAGGGGCACTGTTTCAGCAAAATCGCGAGCAGTGACAGTGAATTCGTGACCCCGATGAGTGAACTCGGTTGCGAGCGCGCGAAAGAATGGTACGTGTGGAGAGTTTGCGAGATCGATCCAGATTCGCATTCAGCAAATCCTAGGGATGGACTGCAACGGCGCGCTGCGCAAATTGACGAACTGAATCCGCAATTTGCAGGGCAGTCGCGTGTTCAAGCTCGGGATACATTGGCAAGGACATGACTTCACGGCATACCTGCTCAGTAAGCGGCAGGTCCCCTTCGCTGAAACCGAGGTTGCTGAAACCACGCTGCAGGTGGACCGGGATCGGATAGTGAACGCCGGTGCTGATTCCGTTCGCGTGCAGGTGTTCGCGCAATTCGTCGCGCTCGTGGGTGAACAAAGGAAAGACGTGGTAAACAGCCTTGCATTGAGGCGGCTCGGCAAGCAGGCGCACGCCCGAATCAGCGAGTTGATCTGAATAAATCTTTGCCAACTCACGACGCGCGTCGGTCCATGCGTCCAGGTGCTTCAGCTTTACTTGTAGCACGGCGCCCTGAATCGCCTCCATGCGATAGTTGTAGCCGACGCGGTCGTGAAGATATTTAGCGCTTTGACCCTGATCTCTCAGCTGCTTGATGACTTCGACGTACTTTTCGTCGTTCGTGACTACTGCCCCCGCTTCGCCATAAGCACCCAGATTCTTGCCGGGATAAAAACTGAAACACGCAAGCGCGCCCATCGTGCCCGCGCGCCGGCCCTTGTATTCAGCGCCATGCGCTTGCGCCGCGTCTTCAATCACCAGCACGTGGTGACGAGCGGCGATTTCGAGGATCGGATCCATGTCAGCGCAGGTGCCGTAAAGATGCACCGGCATGATCACTTTCGTCCGCGAAGTAATCGCAGCTTCAATCTTAGCCGGATCGATATTGCAGGTCAGCGGATCGATGTCGACAAAAACAGGCTTTGCTCCGGTGTAAAGAATGGCCGCGACAGTCGCCACAAACGTGTAACTGACCGTGATCACTTCGTCACCGGGGCCGACGCCCGCTGCCATCAACGCCAGGTGCAGTGCGCTCGTTCCGGAGTTCACGCCAAAGGCAAAACGCGTCTGACAATACTCCGCAAAGTCAGTTTCAAACTCTTCTACGCGCGGCCCAAGAATGAACTGGCAACTCTCTATAACTTCAGAAACAGCGTTATCGATTTCGTTTTTAATGCTGAGGTATTGAGCTTTTAAATCTACTAAAGGAATCATGGCAATTATTGAATAACGTAACGTCAGGACTCGAGCGCAAGCGTCTCGCTTGCATTCTTAAGTCTTCTCTCAGACCGTTGCAACCGAGACGGTTGCGCTCCAATCTACTGAATTTCTACCAACTGTCCGCGAGCCCGCAATGATTTCTCGGCCGCTTCCACTATCTTCACCAAACGCAATCCTGCCTGGCCGTCGGTCTCCGGGCGTTTATTATTTTCAATGCAATCAATGAAGTGTTGCGCTTCCGTCTGCAACGCCTCTGTCGCGTCGAGTCGCGGCGCCCACATATCTCCCGAACGATAACTCACGAGCATTTCATATACAGCTTCCGGGCTTTGCGAGATCGTGATGCCCTTGTCGTAAATTTTAACTTTTTCGCTGGGCTCGAGATCGTCGTAAAGAATCATTTTTTCACTACCGCCGATTAGTGTATGCCTGACTTTAACGGGTGTCAGCCAATTGACGTGAACATGACCAATCTGCGGATTTTCAAAGAAGAGTGTGATGTAGGCGACGTTTTCAGGCTGACCGGGAATATGGCTAATTCCGGTCGCCGACACAGCCGTGGCTTTGTTCGGCAAAACGTAATCCATGATTGAGAGATCGTGAATCGCCAGGTCCCAGATCACGTTAACGTCATGTTGAAACAGCCCGAGGTTCACGCGCACCGCGTCGTAATAATAAATTTCGCCCAGAGCGTTCGCCGTGATCAACTCGCGAATTTTGCGTACGGCTGAGGTGTAGACGAAGGTGTGATCGACCATCAAAACGCGATTACGTTTGGCAGCCTCATCAATCAGCTGCATTGCCTGTTCGGAGTTAGCCGCCAACGGCTTTTCGACCAGCACGTGCTTGTCTGCTTTGAGAGCAGCCATGGCCAATTCAAAGTGTGATGAAACCGGTGTGGCCACTACGATGGCATCGATGGCGGGGTCGGCAAGCAAGTCGCAAGCACTGGTGACAGTCTTAATGTTAGGGTAACGAACGTTCAGCAGACGCAAGCGTTCAGCCTGCAGGTCGCAGACAGAAACGACCGTCGAACCAGGCGCTTCCATAAAATTGCGGACCAGGTTTGGGCCCCAGTAGCCGTAGCCGATGACACCAACTTTAATCATGAACGCTTCCCGTCAGTCGCAGTGTCGCGCTGCACGCGTTTGCGTCGCTCACGTACGTCGCCGATTGCGCGCGCAGGTACACCGGCAACAATTGCGTAATCTGCAACGTCGCTGGTAACCACCGCTCCGGCTCCCACCAATGCTGATTGGCCAATAGTCACACCGGCCATAATTGTCGCGTTACTTCCGATCGCCGCTCGCCGTTTCACTTTGGTCGGCACCACTACCCAGTCAGCTTCCGTTTGTAATTCGCCGGCATCGGTCACGGCCTGCGGATAAAGATCGTTGGTAAACATCACGCCGTGACCAATGAACACTTCATCTTCAATCGTTACGCCCTCACAAATAAACGAATGCGACGAAACCTTGCAGCGAGCGCCAATAGATGCGTTTTTTTGTATCTCGACAAACGCACCAATCTTAGTTTCGTCAGCGATGCTGCAGCCGTAGAGGTTTACCAGTTCGGGCTGAAAAATCTTGACGTCTTTACCGAGTGAAACGTCCGCAGCGATTGGCATCATTGTTCCTGTAACGCAAACTGGTAGTTCGCGTCTTTCATTCACCTTCAAAGCCCGAGGGAAATCACGACACGCACACTAACAGTTTGCTTTACGTTTCGAGCAGTCGAGACAACGCATAAAGCATCCACGCCTGCGTCCAACGCATGAACGGCGTGCGCACAATCCGTAAGCGCCGGCGCTGGTAATAAAAAAAGCCGCGGCTGTCGCGCAGGTTGTCTATCGTCCAGGCGGCAATCGTTGCGGCCAGATCACGCGCGCCGGCATCGAGCCTTTGCAGTTCCAAAAGCGTGACTATTGCCGTTGCTGCCGCGTGCGCGTCCGCTGGATAAAGGCTGTCATGGTAGTATTTCGGCCACCCGTCCGCAAGAAAGAAGCCCTTCCGCCAAAACGAAAAGCCGCGCTGTAACGAAGATTCGATCCCGCCGTCCGCGCGCCCCAAAGCATCCGAGATTCGTGCCAGTGACAACAAGACATACGCGGTATGAAAATTATCGACCCACTCCTGCCCCGCGTCGGTGCCATAGAACCACGAGCCGTCTGCATTCTGTCGTCTGACCACGTAGCGCGCCGCCCTCATTGCCAGATCACAAAGCTCACTTTCCTGAGTGAGGCGGCCAACGCTCGCTAAGGTTTCGCCGGCCAGCAAACTCGCGTTGAAGATTTGCGTAGTGTCATCAGGTGAATAGCTAAAACAAACTTCATCGGCTGACGATACCGTTCGCACCAAATCGTTAACGATGAAATTACAGGTGCTTCGTGCCGTCTGCAGATATTCTTCATCCGCAAAGACCTCGTACGCTTCAATGAACGCGCGCGCGGCGAACGCTGTCGGCACAATCATCGGCGTGCCTTGCGGCGCGAAAAATTTCCGACTCTGCCAGGGAAAGTTGTATCCCCAGGCCGCGCCGCTCCGCGCGTCGATTCGCATTCGCGATAACACGTCAAGCAACGCGCGTGCGTCAGCTGCCGTCTCGGCATTTTTTAGACGGCGATAGGTGGCGAGTGCTGCAAGCCCAAACAGCGCGATGCCTTTCGAGTTTTTCTGTTTTGGGATGGACAGGACGGGACGCAGGTTGACGGGTGAACGCTTCAGGGCCTGCGTCCAAAGTAACCGTGCAGTTCGCGACCGAGAAAAGGGCGTGAGCTGAAAAGCCTTGCTATTCAAAGCATCGAAGGGATCGTGACCGGCGAAATCATTGCCGCGGCACCACGCCATGAGGTCTGTGAATGCCTGCTCAATTGAGATCTGCATGAATCGAATAGTTCACCTGCGGTAGGCGCCACGAGATGAAGCGCTGGGCGAACTCAGCGACTACTCACTGACGTTTCGATCCGGCGCGGTGTTTCGATAAAGCTTTCGTGCCACAACTCAAACATCAGCAGCGTCCACAGAAGTTTGCGGTGATTGGCCACGCCGCGTTCGTGCTCGTCCTGAAGTTTGGAGACGTAACCGGCGTTGAAAAACCCGGCCTTGCGAACACGCTCCGGTGACAGCAGGTCGCGCGCAAGCGGCCGCAGTTTTCCTTTCAACCATTCCGCGACCGGCACGCCAAACCCCTTCTTGCCTCTGCGCGTGACAAACGATGGCAAGTCCCGCTCAATTGCTCGCTTCAAAATATATTTAGTTTTTCGTCCCCGCAGTTTGTAGTTTGAAGGCAGAGACGCGGCAAACTCTGCAACCGCCGGATCAAGGAACGGCGCGCGTACCTCGAGCGAAACGGCCATGCTGGCGCGATCGACTTTCGTCAGGATGTCTTCCGCCAGGTAAAGCCTGGTGTCGAGATTCTGCATCTGCTCGACTACGTCGGTCGCGTCGCACTCAGCCAGCATCGCACGAGCGTCGCGATAGATATCGCCACTCGTATTCCGAATCACCTCGGCGCTCAGAAGCAATTCCTGCTCGGGCGGAGTAAACGAGCCGAACCAAATATGGTGGCGCGCCACCGGATCGTATTTTGCTCCCGTAACGAAGCGAGTCGCTTTGTAGTCGAACGAAAGGTTTCGCGTCTTCACAGGCAATGCGCGCACGAGCGGTTCAATAATGGCCGAACGCAAAATGCGCGGCACTCGCGCGTAGTTGTCAGCCCAGCGATGACCTCGATACATCGGATAGCCCGCGAACAGTTCATCGCCACCATCACCACCGAGGGCGACGGTCACATGCTTCCGTGTAAAACGCGACAGCAAATAAGTTGGCACCAGTGACGGGTCGCTGAATGGCTCGTCCATCCACGAGCCGATTTCGCTCACCAGGTTTGCGGCCAGGTTGGCGCTCAAACGTTCTTCGTGATGATCCGTGCCGAGAAACTTTGCGACCGCGCGGGCATAAGACGATTCATCAAACGACGACTCGGCAAATGAAATCGAAAAGGTC
>JBKPNP010000444.1:0-4987 GCA_046732775.1 Acidobacteriota bacterium | reverse complement strand
TGCTGATTTGAATCCCCGCGTTGCGCGCGCGCGCCTGTCGCACATTCACTTCAAGCCGGAGGTGGCGGATGCCTGAAATTCCACGACAAACTTCCGGCGTGTCATCGACCGAACCATTATCAACAACGATAACCTCGACGTCGTCGCCCGCGCGTTTGGCGCTCTCAACCGCGAGCGGCAACAATGCCGCACGGTTGTAGGTCGGGATGATGATGCTAGTTTGAACCACTTGCACTCGCCTGTTCCGACGCTGTCATGGTGCGTTGCTCCGTATCGTCCTTCGACTTCAACAATCTTTGAAACCGATCCCGCATTGCGTTCACATCGAAATCAATGCGCGCGCGGGCGAGAGCATTAGTCACTAGCCGGCGCTGCAGGCTTTCATCCGTCAAGAGAAGTTCTAAACCGTTGGCCAGCGCCGCGGGATCATCTTCGTCGATCACTAAGCCACAGTCGTGCGTGCGAAAGTACCAGGCGGTAAAAGAATCGGCCGGCGCATGCACGAGAACCGGCCGTCCCGAGGCGAGATATTCTCCAATTTTCCCGGGCGCCGCCGTCTTGTTTCCTTCAGGATATGGCGACTTGAACGCGAGTGGCAGGAAGAGCACGTCGGCCTGGCGTTGCACTTCCGGCATCGCCTCGTTGGCGATGTGCGGGTGCAGCACGATGGGACCTTCCACGCCGTTTGCTTTCAAATAGCTCAGGGGACGAATGGTGTAGGCGTGTAGTTTTAAGTCAGTTCGGCCGGTAAGTTTGATGGCGTCCATCAAGTTGGCAACGGCATCGAAGTGGGCGTCGTAAATGTCTCCTGTGTAAACTACGCGGCGTTCACCATCGTCACTGTCCGACTGGTGGAACGTCAGGTCATAACGCGAGAGGTCGCAGGGATTGTGAATGATCAGCGGTTCAAGCTGATACTGATCTTTCAAAGCGGTTGCCAGGAATTCATTGGGCACGATTACTCCAGCCGCGCCGTTAAGACACATTGATTCCAGCTTTCGTCCTACGCGGCTATAGGCCCCATTGCCCCAGTGATTCGCTCCTTCCCACTGCTTGGCGTAGTAGTCGAAAATGTAAGCGTAATAGGGAATACGCAGCATGCGCGCGGCCAGATAGCCGGCCGGCATGTTAAGGCAGTCCCACCCGCCGCTGCACGCCACCAGAGCTTCACTTTTTTCCCGACGAAGAATCGCGGCAATCTTGCGCGCGCGCGACAAGATACCCACCGAAATATAGACATAGCCCAGGCGCTGCGGCAGGTAGAATTTGCTGCCGAGCGAGATCACAGTGTCTTCCGGCAAGCTGTAATAGGTACCTGGCAGTCGTTTCGTATAACTCTGGACCGATGGTTGGGGGCTATAGTCGTGATCCGAGATCAGGCAATACTCATCGCCTCGATATTCTCGAAGCAGATGGTAAAGCATGATTGCTACCCCGGAAGCAGACGGCGGGACAACGGCGGAAAGAACTGCGAATTTCATCTTGAAGGAACTTGGCTCGACCAGCTCTAACTACTCTTCTTCACGCGACCGGCGAGGTTGCGCAGCTTTCGCACTCCGCGACGAACATAGCCGTCAGCCGACGCGCTGCGAACGCCCTTGAGCGACGTGCCTTCGGTCCAGCGCTGCGGCGGGGAGGGAACCGGCATCGTCAATAGGTCGCGACGTTCGCCCTTCAGAGCGATGAAGGTGTCGCGGTCCGTCCCACGGCTGCCGGTGCTTGGGTTGAAACAAGTATATGCGGACGTGAACCCTGTATCCGCAAAGAGGTTGAACAACGAGGGCAGCGTGAGCCAGAAACTATTCACATTGTCTAGCGCGGCCCAAGCTGCCTTCTCTTTCTCCTCCGGCGTTTCATTAACAAACTCCGTAAAGAGATGGCCGGAATAAGTGCGTCCCTTGTAAACGCGTTCCTCGATGGCAATATGGCTGTAATGTGTATCGACGACCGCAATGCTTGTGCAGACATCGCTCATGCGCTCGGTAAACTCAAAAACATCCGGTGCGTCCAGGTGATACAGAAGGCCGATGCACAGCACCACGTCGAAGCGGCCATACTTATCGACCGAGAGATTGCGCACGTCGTCCTGCACGAATTTGAGCTTATCAAGTGCGAGCACTTCCTGTGCGAAGCGCGCCTTTTCGATATTGGCGAGCCGGCCCTCTACGCCTACGACCTCAGCGCCATGTCGCGCGAATTCGATTGCATACATTCCTTCGAGGCAGCCGAGGTCAAGTACGCGCAACTCACTGAGCTTACGGCCCGCCGCATCGGAAACAGCCTGCAATATGCGATTGAGATGGAGCGCGTTGGATGCAGTTTTACGGTCGCGTTCGGGATTGTCTTCGGAAAAAGTGTAAGTATCATCTGCAAGTCGAATCGTATGGGCTGTCCATTCGCCATGGCGGTCGATCACCTCTTGCCGTCTTCGTCTAATTTGCTGGACGTCCATCAAAAGTCTGCTCCGTAACCGTGATGACTTGAATCGAGGAGAATAGCATTCCGAGTATTTCGGAACAAACGTACCGTGTTGTTCTTCCGGCGAGGTTAGTGTGACTCCGCAAAGTGGTTGTAGCCGAGGATGATCCGCGTCACCGTATCACTAACATTTTTCACGAGATACTCGGGCGGAGCCGACCACGCGCCCACACGTTCGAGCGCTGTGCCGACGCAACGCAAAATGTCGCGCGGGTCGGCACCCGAAAGAATGTTGCTGCCACACTCCACCGTTTCCGGACGTTCAGTGACATCCCGCAAGGTGACGTTAGCGACGCCGAAAATGCAGCACTCCTCCTGCACGGTTCCACTGTCGCTCAGCACGCAGAATGCGTTTTTCTCCAACGCAATAAAATCGAAAAATCCGAAAGGCTCGAGAAAGCGGATGCGCGATGAATCGGGCAGCTTTAGTCCTGAACGCTCGATGCGAATCCGCGTGCGCGGATGCGTGCTGCAAATGATCGGCAGGCCAAATTTAGCGTGCAACTGCTCGAGCGCGGCGACGAGCGAACGCAGTCGTTCGTCAACGTCGACATTTTCTTCACGGTGCATCGTCACCAGAAAATATTTGCCTCGTTCCAACCCGAGCTGGTCGTGAATAGCCGACTGGCCAATCTGCTCCTGGTAATGATTGATCACTTCATAGATCGGATTTCCGGTCACGAATATCCGATTGCCCGCGATTCCTTCGCGCAGGAGATTCATGCGGCTGCGTTCGGTATAGGGCATGAGGACGGTGCTACTGTGATCTATGACCCGGCGATTGATCTCTTCGGGAACGCGGTCGTCGAAACAGCGATTGCCGGCTTCCATGTGATAGACGGAAATACCGAGCCGCTTGGCAACGATCGAGGCAAGCGCGCTGTTAGTGTCGCCGAGCAGTAATAGCCGGTCAGGTTTCGCCTCCGTCATAACTCGCGCGGACAACGAAATAATCTGACCGACCTGATCTCCCAGAGTTTCGCCACGAGCATTGAGGTAATGGTCTGGCTTGCGCACGCCTAACTGGTCAAAAAAAACGTCGCTTAAGTTGGCGTCAAAGTTTTGCCCGGTGTGAACCAGCACATGCTCGTCAGCCAGGCGATCGAGCTTTTCTATGACGCGGCTCAAACGAATAATTTCGGGCCGCGTTCCCAACAAAGTCATTATCTTCATGCGAGCATATCTTCCTCGTAAACGAAGCGATCGCCGACCATGAGTTTGTGCTTTTCCAATAACTCTTTGACTTGTTCCCGCGTCATTACGTTTTCCGCCGAACTGTACTCGCGGCCAAGTGGATCCTTGACCTTCTCATCGCGAAGCAGTTCGGGCAGCATCGGCATAATCACGTAGTGGTCGCCTCGGGCCACAGTGCGATAAGCCTCTTCTTCGGAGACGAGTATTTCGTGCACCTTTTCGCCGGGCCGTATTCCCGTCACCACCGTTTCAATCGGACGGTCTCCAATCAGCGCCGCTGCGATATCGGTGACGGTTGCGGAAGGCACTCGAGGAATATAAGTCTCACCGCGAAACGCTCCACTGACAGCCGCAAAGATTGTGTCGACTGCCTGCTCCAGGCTCAAAAGGAAGCGCGTCATGTCGGTGGTGGTGATGGTGAGCGGCCCCCCACGCCGAATTTGTTCGTGAAAAAGCGGAATAACTGAGCCGCGCGAGGCCAGCACGTTTCCATAGCGCACGCACACGAAACGCGTGTTTGTCGCGTCCAGGTTCGCGCGCACAAACAGACGCTCCTGCACCGCCTTGGTCATGCCCATCACGTTCACTGGTTTGCAGGCTTTGTCGGTAGAAACTCCGACCACAGTTTCCACCGGCAGATTCAGCTCGCAGATTGCGCGAATGATATTCTCCGCGCCCACCACGTTTGTCTGCACCGCTTCAAAAGGGAAGTACTCGCACGAAGGAACCTGTTTGAGAGCAGCCGCGTTGAAAACAACATCCGCGTCGCGAAGCGCGGTCGACACGCTGTGCGGATCACGCACATCGCCGATTCTGAAGCGCAGCAACTGTTCGAAGTTGTGATAGATGACTTCATCCGTGGAGGCGCGCAGGTGTTGAAACGCCAACCGCATTGAATGTTGCTTGGCTTCGTCGCGCGAGAAAACTGTGATCTGGCTGGGGTGTCCCAATTCGCCAGTGAGCAGCCGTTTGACGAGTACCTTCCCCAGCGATCCGGTGCCGCCGGTTACTAATACTCGTTTGTTTTTAAGAACCATGAACCCCCCTGCGGATTTGTTTGTAAGGTGTCGAATCTGCCGCCAGCTGCGCGATCATTTGCTCCCACGAGGGAATGTTGATGTCAGTTTCACGGCGGAAAAGCGAACTGTCCAGGCTGCGATCGCAGCGAAAATTTTCATCGGGCGTAAGCGTGATATCGAGTTTGTACGCGTCGTTGATTAGCGACAGCAGGTCAAACTTATTAATCGGTTCGGCGGAAACGTGACGCAGCCCGCTCAGCTGTGGATGCTCGCCAACAATCAGCGCGATGATTTCG
>JBKPNP010000443.1:0-1149 GCA_046732775.1 Acidobacteriota bacterium | reverse complement strand
TGCGCGGAGCCAGCCGCAGCTGGCGTGGGCGGCGAGCGTTCCTCCGCGGCAAACCTCAATGGAGCATTTTCTGCCCCGCTTGAAGATTGCCATTGCAGCGGTGATCGCGCTCGTGTTGTTGCCGCTGTTGATTCCGCTCGCCATCGTCTGGGTAGTGATGTTGCGTTGGACAGAGTTGCACGAAGGACCTCCCGAGGAGTCGGACGTAAAAGATCACGTCAAAGAGCTCGTGGAGCGCGAGGATCGTACGCACATTGTTCAGAATCACATGTGTCACATTACAACCGTCAAACCCGGTGTTTTTCGGCGCGTGACACTGAGAGGAGTACTCTGGCTCGTTAACCTAATTGCGCGCACAGCCGACAAGGGAGAGTTGAATGGCATTCCCAGTATCCACTTCGCACACTGGGCGTTAATCGACAACGGGCGTCGCATGTTGTTTGTCAGCAACTTCGACGGCAGTTGGGAGAATTATTTGGACGACTTCATCGATAAAGCAAGCACCGGACTGACAGCCGTCTGGAGCAATACGGTGGGCTTTCCCAGGGCGAACTGGCTGGTGAAGGAGGGTGCGCGCGATGGTTCACGCTTCAAAGCCTACGCGCGCGCTAAACAGACCAAAACGAATGTTTGGTACAGCGCATACAAGCCCCTGACCGTCCAAACCATCGATAACAACAGCTCCATTCGCGAAGACTTATTCACGTCGCTCGATGAAGCCCGGACGCGCGACTGGCTGCGACGGTTTTAAGCGACTGGAGCGCAAGCGTCCCGGTTGCTGTTCTAAAGAGGCAAGCGGGCACGCTTGCGCTCTAGTCTGATGAAGGAGACAAACCTCATGGCGGGACCAGCTGCCGAAGACATGAAGGACATACAGGGTTTCGTAATCAGCGGCTACGCCCACCTCCCGTGTGTTAGTTATCTCCTGCTGCGCGTAAATGATCCCCTGGCAGCGCGTGGCTGGTTAGCGCAAATCCTGAAGGAAGTCACAACCAGCGAGGGCAAGGAGTTGATCTCCTGTCTGAACATAGCAATCTCGCATCATGGCCTTCTGCGGCTGGGCCTTGATGCAGAAACGCGGGACACCTTTTCGCGCCCCTTTATCGAAGGCATGGCCACGCCGCACCGTTCGCGAATCCTCGGCGACGC
>JBKPNP010000442.1:0-1796 GCA_046732775.1 Acidobacteriota bacterium | reverse complement strand
ACGAAGATCGGCAGGCCACACAGGAGCCACGCGGACATTCGTGAGCTGGTGGTCAAAGTCTTCAGGTCGCCCATGATGCGAAAGCGCTCGCGGATCGTGTACGCCACCTTCTCGAGGATCTCAGCCAGGTTGCCGCCCGTTTCGCGTTGAATCAGAACTGCCGTGACGCACATTCGCAGGTCCAGCAGCGGGATACGTTGGGTAAGGTTTTCAAGGGCTAACTTCAGCGACAATCCGAGGTTCTGCTCTTCGTAGGTCTTGCGAAATTCTGTGGCGATTGGCTCAGGCATTTCCGACGACACCATGTGCATGGCTTCGGAGAAAGCGTGGCCCGCGCTCAACGCGCGACTCATCAAATCGAGTGCGTCGGGTAGATGTTCAAGAAAACGATCGAAACGTTTCTTCCGACTCCACCAAACATGTATGAAAGGAATCGCCGCGGCGACGAGACCGGCAATTATCATGAACAGGATCGAAATGCTGACAACTGACGCCGCCAGCGCGGCCAGCATGCCGGCCATTCCCGAAAACATCACCAAGCGCGACGGCGTGATGTGCAGATCAGCCTGATCGAGCATTCGCTTCAACTGCATCGCCGCCTGGAGACGAACCAGCGAGCGATTCAACCAGGGAATCTCGCTCATCAGTTCGTTGCGAGCGAGGACAACTTCCATGTCTTCTGTATGCGCTGAGTGGAGCAATGCTTCCGACAAGCGCTGTTGCAGTCGCGCGCGCTTGGCATCGCTGCCGTGCGTGGCCAACAGATAAGCGCCCAGCACCAGGAACAGACAGAATAAAAATACGAAGAAGGAGATAAGCATCGATTACATCTCCTCGAAGAACACGCGTGGCAACTGCAAGCCAGCGGCTTTGAGTCGTTCCGCAAAACGCGGACGGATACCGGTAGGACGAAACCGTCCGATCACTTGTCCCTGGTTGTCCACACCCGTGCGTTCGAACTGGAAGATTTCCTGCATCGTGATCGTCTCACCTTCCATGCCGGTGATTTCAGAAATGGCGGTGATGCGACGCGTGCCGTCCGAAAGACGCGCGACCTGCACTACGAGGTCGAGCGCAGATGCAACCTGCTGCCTCATCGCCCGATCCGATAAGCGCATGCCGGTCATTTGAATCATCGTTTCCAGTCGGGCCAGAGCATCGCGGGGCGTGTTTGCGTGAACGGTGGTCAAACTCCCGTCATGACCAGTGTTCATGGCCTGCAACATGTCGATCGCTTCGCCGCCGCGGACTTCGCCGATCACAATTCGATCCGGCCGCATTCGCAGAGCGTTGCGGACTAAATCCCGCTGCGTCACTTCACCCTTGTTTTCAATGTTTGGCGGTCGCGTTTCCAGTCGCACCACGTGTGGCTGTTGTAGTTGCAACTCGGCGGAGTCTTCGATGGTGACGATTCGTTCGTCTTCCGGAATGTAAGCAGACAGCGCATTCAACAGCGTCGTCTTACCGGCGCCGGTGCCGCCCGAAATCAAAATGTTGAGGCGCGCGGTAACGCACATCTGCAACATATCGGCGATATCACGCGTCAACGCTTTGTTTTCGATTAGTGAATTCATGCGCAACGGCTCGGCGCCGAAGCGTCTAATCGAGAGCACCGGTCCGTCGATGGAAAGAGGCGGAATAATGGCGTTGACGCGCGAACCGTCGCGCAAACGCGCGTCAACCATTGGCGAAGATTCGTCGATGCGCCGCCCAACTGACGACACAATGCGTTCGATCACGCGCATCAAGTGTTCGTCGTCTTTAAAAGCGACGTTTGTGACTTCGAGTTTGCCGCG
>JBKPNP010000441.1:0-1446 GCA_046732775.1 Acidobacteriota bacterium | reverse complement strand
CATAAATTCCATACGCGGCGCGCAATACGGTTCTGCCGCTGGAAAATGGGGCCCAGGAAAAACCAACTCGCGGTTGGAAGTTGTTGTTGTTCTGGTGATAGATGCGGTCGAGATTAGTGCCGACGCGCAACAGCGAGGCTGTTTCCGGATCGAAAACGATGAAACGATCGTAACGCTCGCTCGGCGTCATATTCCATTCGTAACGCAGACCAAGCTCGAGGCCTAAATTCGGAAGCGCTTTATAGTTGTCCTGCACAAAGCCGCCGAGTGCACCTTGAGCGATGCTGCTGGTCTGATTGCCCAGAGTGACGCTGAAGGAATTGGCGGTGCCTGCGAGGAAAGCGTCTACAGTAGGGAAATTGAACGAGCCGGTGACCTGACGGTAATTATTGTTTAGAAACTGCCGGTACTCCCCACCAAATTTCAATGAGTGCCGCCCCTTGAGCCAACTCAAAGTGTCCGCCAATATGAACGTCGTATCACCTCGGCCTGACGGCTGATTCGCCGGGCCGCCAAAGTTCAGGTCTCCCCCGGCAACATTAACTTGCGGCAAACCGATTTGGTCGCTAATCCCGTTGCGAATTCCAAACTCCGCCGGGTTCAGTTGCGTGTCGGGAATGCTGCTTGACGAGAAGCGGTTAAAGCCGGCGCGTGCATCGTTGACGACGGTAGTGCCAAACGTGTGCGTTTCGTTCAACGTAAAAATCTGTCGCAATGCGCGGCTGGTGTGGCCAAAACCTGGAATCGTGTTACCAAGACGCGTTGGCTCCGTCGTCGCCGCCTGCTGAACGGCGTGATAGCCGTGCAGACGATCTCGTTCGCTTAAAGCGAAGCTGATGTCTGTAGTCCACTGGTCGACGTTAACCGGGGCGCTAGCCGAGCTAATGAAACGCGGCGTACCGAACGAGTCGATGAGGTTCGCCTGTGGAATCAACCCAACGACTTTGGCGATAACCGGATCTGTGACCGCTGCGCGCTGCGCGTCACTGGGGACAACGCTATTGACGGTCAGTCTCTGACGCTGGCGCAGACCTTCGTAGGCAAAGAAAAAGAACAGGTGGTTTTTGACGATTGGGCCGCCGAGGTTGCCGCCAAACTGATTGCGTTTAAACGGCGCCGGCTTACTGGCGCCGAATTCGAAAAAGTTCCGAGCGTCAAGCGCGTCGTTCCGAAAGTATTCGAACAGCTCGCCGTGAAATTCATTGGCACCTGAACGCGTCGCGATGTTGACGATCGCCCCCGAGCTCTGGCCGTACTGCGCGGCGAAGGTTGAGTTGTCGAGTTTGAATTCCTGGATGGTGTTTATTGGCAGCTGGAAACTGAGAGAGCTGAAGGTAAGGTTGTTGAGCGTGATGCCGTTGACCAGGTAGTTAATCGTTTCTTCCCGGTTGCCGCCCGTGTTAATCGCCAGCGATCCGAGGCCGCGACTTGGCGCCGCTGAAAAAG
>JBKPNP010000440.1:0-12555 GCA_046732775.1 Acidobacteriota bacterium | reverse complement strand
TTCACGCGCGGTCGCCGAAAACGTCGCGAGCAGCAAAAATATGATTGACGCCAGCACGATTCCTGCGTCGCTGCGGCTAAAAATCAAACTTCACCACCGTCTTCCGAAAAACTGCCCGCAATCTGGGGTGACGGGTTCAGGATGATAGTAGGGCACGCGCGGAGTGGTCAACAAGATAGACTGGAGGGTAGTGACCTAATTTGAAATCCTCTGTGCCTCCTCGTGTTCTCTGTGTCTCGGTGGTGAGTTTTTGCCTAATTTTCATCACCACAGAGACACAGGGTTCACCGAGGTAGCACAGAGAAGAATCGAAATTAGGGCACTACCGACTGGAGCGCAACCGTACCGGTTGCGGGCTTAGATAGCTTAAACGCAAGCGGGACGCTTGCGCTCCGGTCAGTGGCACCTTTAACCTCGCCTACTGGATATATCAGGGCTACTTAAAATGAACTATCGAAGTCTCACTGAAGAAATCGTCGCTTCGTACAGCAAACACGGCTGGAAACTGCGACGTGTGCTGTTGCTACCTGCGACTCGCCAGGAATTTGGGGCCACGGAATTTGGCGAGGGCGTTTCCGTTAGCGAAGCAGAGGTTGACGCGCTCTGGTTTTCGCGTCCTTCCCATGAGCAACGAGAAGCGTGGGAGTTGCGGCTAATCTCGGAGAACCCCTTCGCGCTATTTGAAACGTTTGAAGCTGATGAAAGCGAAGAAGACCGTGAAGACCTGCGACGCGAAATGGAAGCACGACTGCGCGAAAAACTATAAGCGGTTCGTGCTTAAAGTTTTCCCATCTTGACTGGAATCTCCAACTTTTCTGCCCCGCGCATAACAACTACCTTTATGGTCTGGTAAGGGATGGCGCGATTCACACGCGAACGCAACTCATCAACTGTGCGAATCGGCACGCCGTCAAATTCGATAATCACGTCTCCGTTTTTGATTCCGGCCATGTCAGCGGGAAGACTGGGTGAGATCTCATCGACCCTGACCCCGAACAAGTTCGTGCCGGCGATCGGCACGCGCTCGGTTTCGTCGTCGTCAAAACCGAATCTTCCGCGGCCTTCGGGTCGTGCGGCGAATATTTCGTTTAATCGATCCATCTCCTGCTTCGAGATGGTTGTTAATTTTGTAGTCTTCGTTTCACCGTCTCGCAGATACACCACATCAACTGTTTTGCCGATGGGAATGCTACGAAGGAGTTCGGTTATCTGATCTTCAGAAATAACTGGATGACCATCGACCGAGGTAATGATATCGCCGCCGACGAGCCCTGCGAGATCAGCCGGTCCTCCCTGGGGTTCGACGTTGCCGAAGGTCACGCCGCCGTCGGTAGTCTCGAAACCGTCAACGCCCGCATAAGAACGCGGAGCGATATTTACTATCCGCGGTGGCGAGATCGAGCGGTTGCGCTTTACCAGCGAAGTGAACCCGGCCGCAAAAACAAAGAATACGAGCAGGCCAATAAACATCCAGGTCGTTCCACTGATGCGCCGCCGCTTGCGACCGGGCTGCACTGTCATCGGAGCATAGGCCGGCGTCGCTCCGAATCCTGCGCTATTCCCGGGTAAGGCTCCGGGAGCAACGTTCTGAAACCGGACTGTTTCTGTATATTCTGCCGCGCCCTCACCGAGCCTGAAACCGCAGTTTCGGCAGAAGCGCAAGCCCGCGGGCATTGGCGTTCCGCAGTTCCCACAGTTACTGGCGCCCGCTTCAAATTGGGGATTCATAGACAATTGACCTTCAGCTTAATCAACCAAATTCATGATTATTCGGCACAGAATAGCAGATTGGTATACGCGCGACCGAACGATTCTGTTGCATCGCGTTAGCCAATAACGTGTCCCTATGTCCATATCGCCGAGATGAAAATCATTCACCCATCTCGCCTCTTTCGCAGCCCGGCACGGCGAATGCTCACGTTCCAGCGACTCTATCAGCTCTTCAAACCAAGCCTCGGGTTAGACATCCGTTAAAGTTCCGTGCAATATCGAGGCTCCGTCAACGCTTAAGTTCAATGCGGTCGCCGCCTGAACTCCGGAGGAAAGAAACTTGGAAGTCACCAAAGCACTCGCGGCGCTACAGCCGCTTTACGGCAAAGACAATGTCGAGATCGTTACCGTCGACGGACAACGCGTTCGCGGCATTGTTCGCAGCATGAAAACAACCCAGGCTCTCACGACGCCCAGCGTCAAAATGGAATGCGCCAACGGCGAGATAGTGAAAGTCCCTTTTCCTTCGATTGCCGAAATCAAAGACCACAACGGAGCGGCAGGCTAAGACTGCGGAAACAGCTGGAAAGTGACATGAAGCGTAATGAAGTCGACCGCACTGTTTTTCCGGCCCGCCATGGCGTATAGTACGCCGTTTTAATTTGGCCTTCACCGGCCTGTTTGGGAGAAGTAAAGAGAATTGCCGATAACGATGAAAGACTTTGGTGCCCGGCTCGCCAGTGTTTGGTCTGAACTGCGACCAACAACCCGCGGCCTGGTCGAAAGGGCCCTGCAGACACCCAGCGCTCCGCCAACGGCGACGCGCAATCCCGGCAGCGCTAACGCCCCTTACGACGCGCGTGCCGACCATGAACTAAGCCGTCTATTGACGGCGCTCGACGAGCGGGCGCTGGAAACAGATGCCTCGCTTGAAACGGAAAAAGAGACGGAACTCCGCCACATGGCCGATACCTGCGCGGGAGTGCTGCAGGAGAAAACTCGATCGGCGGAAGTGTTCGCACAGCTGGTTCGTCGCGCGAGCGATCGTCGTGACTATGCGAGGATTGACGCCCTGGCCGATTTGTTGGCGGGCTTCGCGCCGAGTGAAATCTGCGAGCTGGCACGTTCGCAGGACGTAGTGGTACGCGCGCTCGCTAACGAAACGCTGGCACAATTTCCCACCTCTACCCTGGTTGGCTTACTCGGAGATCCGGTTGATTCTGAAATCGCGCGGGATGCGTTGCGTAGGCAGGCGCTGGAGTATGGCTCAGAGGAAGCGCGGCAAATTGTTAACGCGTTGGCGCAGGTTGATGCGACCGAAGAGTTTTAGTTATGCGAATCTTGCTGGCCGAGCTCGTGAAGTCTCTTTACAACCTGATTGATTAGCCAATTTGGCGTTGAAGCTCCGGCAGTAACACCCACGCGTTTCGCGTTCTTCACGTCATCCGGATTTATCTCAGCAGGTGTTTCAATCAGGTAACTCTTTTCACATTGTTCCTGACAAACGGCCAACAGCTTGACGCTGTTTGAAGAGTGCCGTCCGCCGATCACATAAAAAACGTCCACCTGACCGGCCAGACCGCGCGCCGCATCCTGGCGATCGCGCGTGGCCGAACAAATTGTGTTGACTACCTGCGGCTCTGCATCGGCGTTGGCGCGCACCGCTTCCGCGACATCGAGGAATGTTTGCAGCTTGATCGTGGTTTGGGAAACAACCAACGGCGAGCGCAGTTTTGGCAACGACGCCACTTCACTCGCGTCACGAACCACGTAAGTATTCTCGGGAGCGTAGCCGACGACGCCAATCATCTCGGGGTGATCTGGATTGCCGGCGACCACGACGTCGCGGCCTTCTTTTGCGGCACGTTCGGCCAAATGCTGGACTCGCGTCACAAAAGGACAGGTGGCGTCAATGACTTTCGCCGCGCGTCCCTCTAAATCTCGTTGCACTTGCGGGGTCACGCCGTGGGCACGAATAACGGCTATGGTATCGGAGTCGGCTTCATCAGGCTCGTCGATTGTCGAGACGCCCAATTCACCCAGGCGCTCCATCTCCTGAGCATTGTGGATTAGTGGGCCGAGCGAACGGATGGGACGCACGCCTTCGTGGAGCGCGTCTTCAACCATCTCGACGGCGCGCTCAACGCCAAAACAAAAACCAAATTCTTCGGCTAGTAAGACTTCCATGTTTATTCACGGAAAGTAAAAGTCGACCGTCCGCAGCCAAGGCGGCAGCGCCATGCTCGACTTCAACCAACGGAACCGGAGTTAGCTGATTGGTTCCGGCGCGCCTTCCGGGTCTTGGTTGCGTTTTTGCTGCCACTCAGCCCGCACCCGATCGCCGCCGGCAACACGCGCATCAACCCATTCGATGTCCTTGTCGATCAAAGAACGAATGGTTGTCAGAAACGATTTTTTCAAATCCCCTAGATTGTGCGCGACATCCCTCGGCAAGATCGCGTACGAAACATCGCCGATGTAACGCACCGCGTCGCATAGCTCGTTGACGACGTTATTGCCAGTCTGTGATTGCGATTCCGTTGTTTCCTGCATTTTAACTCCTTAAGGCGCCTAACACCGCGGTCAATTCCTGGGGCGCGATTATCTTAGCACTAGTCAAATACGACCGCACGGCCACGACCGTTCCAACAATAGTCACCTCAGCTCAGCAAAAAATGAATCCTGCTGACAAGCCCGGCGTTTAAGCACTACTCCCGGTCGACAAGACCAACGTCGACCGCTCTCCCGCTATACTATTCTGACTAAAACCAACCGAAGGAGTGGCTCATGTTTCCTTTACGTCCAGCCTTTCTGGTTCTTCTGACGCTGATGGCTTTGTGCGTTCCCCAGGCGCACGCACAACGTCCGGGCCCGCAGTTTCGCCGTCCGCTTTCATGCGAGCCTTTCGAACCCCGCACCAAGCTCGAGGCGATCGAATGGCGCTACGAGCAGGTGCTCTTCAAAGGCTTCAGCCAGATCGCAACTTTAAACCTGCGCGGCGCCGACGTCCGCATTGATGCTGTTGATTTGAAGGAGCCGCAGTCGAATACACGGGCGATCGGCGTGGTAATCGCGATTAGAACCTCTGGAGAGAATGCTCGCGAGAACAGGTCCCTAATTGACTACGAAGAAATTGATCGCCTATTGCGGGCTTTCGATACGGCCGCGCGCGTAAACGAATCGATGACCAAACTGGCGAGCTTTGAAGCACGATATCGAACGCTCGGCGACCTCGAGCTGGTCGTGTTCCGGCAAAGCCGCAGCGGCATCGCCGCCACACTGTCTGCCGGCATCTGCGATCCGGTAACGGCCTCTTTAACGCTGGACGAATTGGACCGGCTGAAAGCGCATATCGTAGAGGCGAAAACGCGGCTGGATGAAATCAGGTAGGACAAACAAAGAAGCCAGCCACAAAACATGTGTGGCTGGCTTCTCGTATGTGAGTTTGTTTTTTAGAGCCCGCTCGTGGGAGCTGAGGCCTCGCTGTTCAGGTGGAAAGCAAGCTTGGCATCGTCGGGGGGTAATACGGGGTGATAAGTCTTGCCGTAAGTGTTGACGATCTTCTTCACGTAGTTTTGAGTTTCGCTGTAAGGCGGAATGCCTTTGTACTTGTCGACCGAACCTTCACCGGCGTTATAACCAGCCAGGGCCAGCGAAACATCACCGTCGAACCTCTTCAACAACCATTTCAAATACTTGGTGCCGGCTTCAACGTTTGCTTTCGGATCAAACGGATCCTTGAGACCAAAACGTTTTGCAGTCGCGGGCATCATCTGCATCAGCCCTTCGGCGCCGACATATGAAACGGCTTTCGGATCATACTTCGATTCCTGCTTGATCACGGCGTGGATAAAGCGAGGGTCAACACCCGCATTCTTGCCGGCGCGATAGATGATCAAATCAAGATCGCAATCACCGGATAACGGAATGTCTTCGGGAATGACTTCGACCTGCGACGCGGCGTTAACCACGGGAGCCAGCACGGGACTGAAAAAGAACCCGGTGAAGTTCGTCAAAAAGAAAAGTGAAATAATTGCGAAAGGGGCGAACTTTGCTGAGCGCAAATGGAGCGCACGAGGGAACATCCGGGGAAACTTCATCTTCTTGATTCTCCATGTGAGCGATGGTCCAGGGACCACCAAAATTGCTAGTTTTAACCAGAACGCGCGGGGGATATTTTCCGCTATTTGTTACTGGTTACTAATCGCTGCGCATGGCCAATCGATTATCAAAGAGCATGGCGACCTTGAAATCGAGACCGAACATGAGATGGGGATATTATTGTGATGGTTGCTGTATTTTCGTTGCTTTTGCCCGTCTATGTGACGTACTCAAACAAGCCAAAATATTGTTGCAGAGGGGTACAGAAGATCGTTCAAGTTGAGAGAATGTATGGGGATTTTTTAAACAAGAAATTACGCACGTCCAGCGACTTCGCCAGTCTGCGTATTGACGCGAATGACTTCCCCTTCCTTGATAAACAATGGCACACGTACGGAGATTCCGGTCTCCAATGTTGCTACTTTTGTCGCACCCCCCGCAGCCGTATCGCCACGTAATCCCATCTCCGTCGAAGCCACGGTGAGCTCGACATATTGAGGCAGTTGCAATGAGACAGGCGCGCCGTTGTACTTCAGCACCTGCAGCGAAATGCCTTCCTTCAAATAGCCTCTGTCTGCGTCCAGTGCCGCTTCGTCAAAGGTGAACTGCTCGTAACTCTTTTCATCCATGAAATGAAATCCGTGTGCGTCGCTGTAAAGGAACGACGCGGGCGCGAGCTCAATATCAGGTTCCGCAAATTTCTCGCTCGAGCGAAAACTCTTTTCCAGTACTGCTCCGGTCAGCAAATGTCGCAAGCGCGTACGGACCATGGTCGCCGCGCCCCGTGCGGTCGGCGAGGCGAAGAACACTTCGAGCACAACATACGGTTGACCGTCCACCGTGATTAACAATTTTCGTTTAAGTTCATTGGCTGAAACGAGCGCCATTTAGGGTTTGCTCCTTAATGTTCGACAAACTTTAGTTTGTCGCTTTCTTCGTTTTCGTTTAAAGGCGCGACAAACTGAAGTTTGTCGGACACTTGTCGGACACTTTGTCGGACATATTTATCTCACGGGTTCGCGCAGGACCGCATCTGCGCCCACCGCCGCGATGCGCGCCGCCTCCGGGTGCGTCTGGCGCAGATTCGAGATTTGCAGCAGTGCTTCTCCGGTGCGCGAAAGCATGCGGTAGAGGTCGCCTTCTTCTGCGCCGGTCTCACGCACCAGCGTTACCCACTCCATTCCGGTCGCCCACGCCGCAGCGGCCGCCGCCGCCGAGAAATTCAAATCCGGAGCCGGCTCGATCCCGAGTTTCCATTCCTCCGACGAAACTTTGAAACCAATGTCCTCGAACTGGGCCAGCGCGGTAACCAACCCATCTTCGAGCTCCAGCTGGCCGTAGTCGCGTTCTTCGTCGGCTGTCAACGCCGCCACGACACCCGCGATACGATGAAACTCAAGTGCGCTGAACAGACCGCTTTCCAACGCTTCACCGATCAACAGCGGTCGATCGACGTGCAGGTTCGCTAACCAGCGCCCGCGCTCGGTAACTTTTTCCGCAGCGAAATCAAGATAGCCAAACGTCGCGAGCACTCGAGCGCGCTGGTGAAATGGCTGCCAGACTTCGGCGCGCAAACTTTCAATCCGGCGTGACGATCTTTCAATATCTTCGGCGTCAATCAACGTCGACCAAAGTGCTTCGGTACAGCGAGTCTTTTCTTCTTCACTCAAGGTCGCCGGCAAAAGCGCGTCAAGCTGGTCATCGATCAAAACGAGCGCGTCGCGCTCCTCAGCTTGTGAAGCGTGAAGTCGAGGTTCAGGGATTATTAACTCTCTGCCGCGCGCGCGAACGTCTGCAAACGCCTCTTCGATCAACTCGTCGCGTTGGCGATAGACGGGCGAGTAAACGCGGCCAATTCGTTCAAGCGAAAAACTGCCGCTACGGCCGTCTTCTCGAATGCCGCGCACATTTCCGTCGCGTTTTTCAGTGACGAGAACCAGGCGCTTTCCGCTGCGCCCAATACCCACCACGCGTCCCGGTTGTACAACCTCGTCGAGCCAACGATGCAGCGCCTCGGCGCGTGTTTGCGGCCTCGACTCGTGCAAACGTGAACGCGCACTCACCAGTCG
Organism: Acidobacteriota bacterium; assembly: GCA_046732775.1. Taxonomy (GTDB): domain Bacteria; phylum Acidobacteriota; class Blastocatellia; order Pyrinomonadales; family Pyrinomonadaceae; genus PSRF01. Next base: position 4,675 of record JBKPNP010000440.1, on the reverse strand, counting down.
TTCAAAACCGGCGACGGTGGCGAGAGACAACTCGCATCCGGCATCTCTCAGCTTTTTTTCAATTTGCTGCGAGCTCTCGATTTGCGCTTTTTCAAGTCTCGTAATCTGCAGCGCCGCTTCGCGATGGGCGAAACTTCTTTCAGCAATTTCACGCACCTGCGAAAAGTTGCCGAACGCGTCGAGCAGATTCAGCAAAGTCGTGTACGTTGCGCGAAACTGACTCAACAGCGGATCAGGGCGCGCCTTCAATAGTTCAGCGATGCGGATTGGGTCTTGATGAAGTCCCGGCGCTGCCACCACAAAGCCCACGTTGTCGCGACCGCGACGTCCGGCGCGGCCCGTCATCTGCTGTAGTTCCGAAGCGGTTAGCTGGCGCCAGCCATTACTGGTTCGCGCGTCTGCAACGGTCAGCACGACAGTGCGAGCCGGAAAATCGACGCCGGCGGCAACGGTCGCCGTCGCAAAAATTGCGTCGAGCAGACCGGCGCTCATCAGTCTCTCGATGACCATCTTCCAGGCCGGAATGTGGCCCGCATGATGCGATGCGACACCGCCCCGGATTATCGTGTCCCAATGTCTGTGGCCGCGAATTTCAGGATGTTGTTCTACCCAACTCCGCATAAAGTCGCGTCTCGCATCGCGGCGTTGGTCGTTCGCGTCGCGTCTCATCAGCGCGGTTTCGGAAGCGGCCTGGTCACAGCGCCGGCGCGTGGGCATGAAGACGATCGCCGGCAGCAAATTGTAAGAGCCGAGTGCGCCGAGCAGGATCGCAGGCGGCATTTCCGGCAGGTGAAGTTTCATAAGACTTGAAGCGATCAGAACCGCCGTCGATGTCCGCGTGTGGGCCCGCGACGCTCGTCGCGCGAACGTTCAATCATCGTTGCGATTTCCGGATTCAATCTGCCGTCATCATTCACCAACGGCAGCAGGCGCCTGTCGGGCAACAGCATCGCCGCGCGCAATGGGACCGGCCGCGCGCCAGGTCGGGTTACCACTCCACAACGAACGCCGCGCACTTCGCTGATCCAACTGGCAAACTCCGGAGCATTTCCCACGGTTGCGGACAACAACAACAAACGTATGCGCGGAGGCGTCAGAATGATCGCCTCTTCCCAAACGTGTCCGCGGTCTTCATCACCCAGGTAATGTGCTTCGTCGAGCACCACCAAATCCGCATCGATGTCTGTACCGCCGCGTAACGAGTCGAAAAGTTGATTCCGATAAATCTCAGTTGTGCCGACGATCAATTGGGCAGTCGTGTTGTCTTTGCGATCGCCAGTCAATATGCCAACACGATCTGCGCCGAACTCTTCTGAAAATTCCTGGTGCTTGGAATTCGTCAAAGCCTTTAGCGGCGTCGTGTACCACGCCCGCCTGCCCGCTTCGAGTATTCGGCGAATTTCTTCCCGCGCTATCCAGGTTTTGCCGCTGCCGGTGGGCGCCGTCACCAGAACATCTTCAAACTCGAGTGCCGCCAACGCTTCGAGCTGAAAGGGATCCGGCTGGAATGGCTGTGGCCGTGGTGTTCCTATTCCCTGCAGGAGCTTTTTAAGTTCTCCTGATAGGGGCCGAGCAGAGGCGGGTTCGAATCGCGGTGCGCGGCCGTGTCCGGAATTCTGTTCAAATTGCTCGCGCGACCGAGCCTTGTTTTTGTTACCTGATCGACGCTTGTTATTAACAACTCTGTCACGAGAACGACGCATAATTCATTCTAGCTTTTGGGCCCGCGCTGGCGAAGTGCTAACGTAGACGCCGGCGGGTTTGCCTTCGCAACGTATGGAGCCTGCACCGCGTCTAAGCGTGGAACATTTCGTTTGCGAGGCCGTTTACTACAAGGAATGCCAGAACTTTTTGCAACTTTTGAGGTTAACAGAGACGCCCGATGGCCGATCATTTCGAAGCTGTTGGGCGGTTCGTTGGTGCTGCATGTGCTGTTATTGAGCAGCGTGCTTTACATACCAGGCGTCAGAGACGCGTTCAACCTGGCCAGCCTGATTGCCGACACAAGCTTCGTCGATAAGGACTACGCTCGCACAGAAATCGGCGACGACGTTCAGTTTGTGCAACTGCCCGGCGAAAAGTTTCGCTACCCCGATGGCTACTTCGCACTCGATCAGCAAATGGTTGTGCCGCCTCCCGTCGTACCCGTAGGTCCGCAGTTCATCGCGTCAGCACCGCCGCCGGCCGTCGCTCCTGAGTTATCCATATCGCCTACGCCAACCCCCGTGCCGACACCAGCCGCCGCGGTTGCATCGGCAAGTGCATCGGCTTCACCTCGTGTGGCGCAGGCGAAGGCGACTCCCAGTCCGATTGCTAGTCCGGCTATGACCGCGGATCAGGCCCAAAAAGAACTCGAGAATACGGCCGAGAAAAACAATCTCGAGTTGCCGAAGGAAAACGAAATCAACAAGAAGGCAATGAAAGATTTTGCCGCTTACGCGAACGAATTAAAGAAGCAGGGCAAGCTTGATTTCAATCAACCCTTTGAAATCGTCATCGAGGCCGAGCTGGATGAAAACGGTAAACTGAAGAATCCGAAGTTTACCAAGAAGGCGGGCGACGAAAATTTGGTCGACTTGTTTGGGCGGATGGTCGCCGCATTGAACGACAGCGGATTTCTCGTGTATCTCAAACCTGTCGATCGCGACAATCCAGGGTCGCGCGTAGTCTTCACGATCAAGCAGGGCGAAAGCGAAGTGCTCGCGACAGTGGAATCTGAAGCGTCGTCAATTGAAAGCGCACGAACGCTCGCTAAGGGTTTCAATTTGGCGCTCTCGATTGGGGCGCAGGCACGTGCGGGTAAAGACGAAGAAGCGCTGCTCAAGAACACCAGCGCCGAGCCGGTTGGCAAGAAAATCGTTTTCAACTTTACGATGCCGCGCCAGGCCGTTGTCGACTTGATAAAGAAACAGCTCGCTCCGGGCTAGCGCGCAGCCAGACCTCACTGCGCGTTTGGGTCATCGCTTGATACCTTTCCTGCGCTCAACTAAAATCAACAACCTATTAAAATACTGATAAAAACGCGGGATCTTCCGCGCTGGGATTCGTTAAAAGACTATGAGTTTCGATCAATTACTAACCAAAGTTTTCGGCAGCAGCAACCAGCGTTACCTGAAGTCTATCCAGCCAATCGTCGGCGAAATCAACGCGCTCGAACCGCAAATTCAGAAGTTATCTGACGAGCAACTGCGCGCACGCACCGCTGAATTTAAAGAGCAGTTGCAGCAGACAGTTTCGGGCGTCACCGACCTCGCGGAGCGCAAACGCCTGGAACGCGAAAAGCTCGATGAGATATTGCCCGAGGCCTTCGCGATCGTGCGTGAGGCGAGCGTTCGCTCAACTGGCATGCGTCACTTCGACGTGCAAATGATCGGCGGCATTGTTCTCCATCAAGGCAAGATCGCTGAGATGCGAACCGGCGAAGGCAAGACTCTCGTGGCTACGTTGCCGGCATATCTCAATGCGCTCACCGGCCGCGGCGGAGTTCACGTGATTACTGTGAACGATTATCTCGCGTCGCGCGACGCCGAGTGGATGGGCCAAATCCATCGCTTCCTCGGCCTCGAAGTCGGTTGTATTCAAAACGACATGGACGACTTCGAACGGCAAGCCGCGTATGCGGCCGACATCACGTACGGAACGAATAACGAGTTTGGCTTCGACTATCTGCGCGACAACATGAAGTTTGATTTAGCGACCTGCGTGCAACGTGGTCACTACTTCGCCATCGTTGACGAAGTCGATTCGATCCTGATCGACGAAGCGCGCACTCCACTCATCATTTCCGGTCCGTCTGACGAAGCGACCGACAAGTACTACAAAGCTGACGCGATCATTCCGCAGTTGAAAAAGGGCGAAGAGATCGACGGCAAGAAAACCGGCGATTATGTGGTGGACGAACGCCAGCACACAGCGGTGTTGACGGAAGAGGGTGTAGACAAGTCAGAGCGCTTACTGGGCGTCGGCAATCTCTACGACCCTTCAAACATGGAGTTGCTGCATTGCGTTGAGCAGGCCTTGAAGGCGCACACACTCTACAAACTCGATCATCAATACGTCGTGCAGGAAGGTGAAGTGATCATCGTAGACGACTTCACCGGTCGTCTAATGAAAGGCCGCCGCTGGTCAGACGGTCTCCATCAAGCCGTCGAAGCAAAAGAGGGCGTGAAGATCGAGAAAGAGAACCAAACTCTCGCTACCATCACCCTGCAAAATTACTTCCGCCTTTACGAGAAACTCTCCGGCATGACCGGTACAGCTGAGACCGAAGCGTCTGAATTTCAGTCGACCTATAAACTCGACGTGATCGTCATTCCGACGCACATGCCTATGGTGCGCACCGACTATTCCGACGTCATTTACCGGACGCTGCCGGAAAAATGGGATGCCGTGGTCGAAGAGATCAAGGACTGTTATGACCGCGGTCAACCGGCCCTCGTCGGCACGGTGTCGGTCGAAAATTCAGAGCTGATCGCAAGACGCCTGCAGCGTGAAGGCGTGCCGCATAACGTTTTAAACGCGAAATACCACGAACGCGAAGCTGAGATTGTGGCGCAAGCCGGACGCAAAGGTGCCGTCACGATCGCCACCAACATGGCTGGCCGTGGCACCGACATTTTGCTGGGCGGCAACCCGGATTTCATGGCTCGCGAGTTTCTCAAGAAGGATGAAATCG
>JBKPNP010000439.1:0-2116 GCA_046732775.1 Acidobacteriota bacterium | reverse complement strand
GAGACAGGCTATCTGGCCGAGCGTGCCTACAAAGTTTCGTTTGGGGACGCCGACGGCATTTCGACCCTTGGCGGCAGCCCGCATCAGATCAAGGTGCCGATGATTCGCTTCGCGGAGTTTCTCGCGGACACGCAGCTGCTGACCAAAGATGTGATTGTGAATTTCGGCGACTGGAAAACAAAGCTCGAGGCCAACAAAGTCGCCTTCATGCAAGACTTCGTGACCCGACCGCGTTTTCTGAACGCCTTTCCAACCAACACGACGCCGGCAAACTTTGTGGATAATTTATTCGCGAAAGCGAAGGTCGTTCCTACTACTGACGAGCGCAATGCAACCATCGCTGAGTTCGCCGGCGCCGGGACGATAGCCGACGTTGCCGCACGTGCGCGTGCGTTGCGTCGCGTGGCGGAAAACGCTGAACTAAGCCACGCGGAGACGAATCAAGCCTTTGTGTTGATGCAGTACTTTGGCTATCTGCGCCGCGATCCGAACTCGGGACAGGACACCGACCACACCGGGTACGACTACTGGCTCGGTAAGTTGATCGAACACAACGGCGACTGGGTCAGCGCTGAGATGGTGAAAGCGTTCCTCGACTCGACCGAGTATCGCAAGCGGTTCAAGCCGTGAGAAACAGCAGTCAGTAGTCAGTAATCAGCGTGCATAAGCCATAACGCGAACTGTTAGTTTGCGATCGACTTTTGGAGTGCGGTGACCTGTCACCGCTTTTCTCCGCGGCGACCTGTCGCCGCGCTTCGCAAACTAACAGTTTGCGTTACACAGGAATCGCAAGCTAACAGTTTGCGTTACACCGGAATTCGCCATGAATAAAACGCACATCGCACGAAGCTTAATCAGCGCACTGCTTGTCCTCTTGATAGTAGTGACCACGTATCTGGCGCAGGGTGTTCGCAACGACGCACCGCGAAACCAAAACAATCTGGTCGTGAAGGAAAAGGGAAACGAAGACAGAGTGAGAAACAACGTTTCGAGTGTCCTCGCTCGCGCTGGTATCAACCTTGGAAGTCCGCTCGCGAGTGCAGACGCACAAAGTCATCGGCAATTGCGAATTCGCTGGCGCAGCTTTGGCAAGTCCGATTCCAGCGGCCTGCTTAAAACTGATCAGCTCGCTTCCGCGGCAACGTTGACGCGTACCTCATCCACCGTGCGCACTGGCGCCATTCCACGCGAACGGTCATTCGAACTCTCCAACGATCGTATTTTGATTACCGCAGTCGATGAAACTGAGGCGGTGCGCTGGTGGCGGCTCATCGTCGATCCGCGTCTGGTGCGCGCGGAAGTAGGAAGTACGAGCGACAAGCAAAGCCAGGATTTTTACCTCCCCGATGTCGAGCTTGCCGTCGAGTGTCCCGACGATCAGGACTTGAAGCAGTTGCGTTTTTATCGACCCAACTGGAACGGTCAGGAATTTCAACTTGAACTCATCGGTGTTCTTGCGCTCGATTAAGTAGCAGACAGGATGTCTGGGCTCCCAGCCAAGTAGTTTTATGCACTACAAATCCTCAAAACTTCTCGCGGCGGCATTCCTTTGGTGCCTGATGCTCGGCGCCGGCACCGCTCAGGCTAATACTTACGAGACGATCCTGAATAATGGCAACTCTCAAAACCGTCTTGATCTCGCCATCGTTGGCGATGGCTACACGGCAAGTGAGCAGGAGAAATACAAGGCTGACCTTCAGAACGTAATTCAGGGTTTCTTCGCCGAGCAGCCTTTTCTCGACTATAAGAACTACTTCAACGTTCAGAGAGTGGATGTGATAAGCGCCCAGTCCGGCGCCGATCATCCGGAACGTTCCTCCTTCGTCGATACGGCGTTTGACGCCACCTACCGCTGTAACGGCATTCAAAGATTGATCTGCGTAGATGTCGGCAAAGTCTTTAACCTGCTCTCGAGTTCTTTGGAACCCGCGCAACGTGACGTAATCGTGGTCGTCGTCAACGACTCCGAGTATGGCGGTTCAGGCGGCTCGGTTGCGGTGGTATCGACGAGTCCGTTTGCCATCGACACGCTGCTTCACGAAGAGGGGCATACCCTCGGACTGCTTGCCGACGAATACGGCGGACCGCCGCCGCCGGCCTGTAACAGCAGTTTTGA
>JBKPNP010000438.1:0-3295 GCA_046732775.1 Acidobacteriota bacterium | reverse complement strand
ACGCCGACTGGCATGGCGCCCGACGCGATCGCGTTCAACGGCGAACGCGCTATGGAGCACGTCAAAAAGCAGATTGCGATTGGGCCACGCGTGGCCGGCTCGCCCGAATCTGCACGTACCCGCGATTACATCATCGCGTCGCTGAAATCATCCGCCTTAACAGTCAGGTCTGACGAATTCAAAGTTCTGACGCCGCTCGGATCGAAGATCATGGTGAACGTCATTGCTGAAATCCCGGGAGAGTCGAGTGACGTCCTGATGGTCGCCAGTCACTACGATTCGAAACTCTTTAAAGACATGCGCTTTGTCGGCGCGAATGATCCGGGAGCGTCGGTTGGGACATTGCTCGAGCTGGCCCGCGTGTTAGGTGCATCGCAGCGGAAACCGAAGTTAACTTACTGGCTGGTTTTTTTTGACGGGGAAGAGTCGTTTTGTGAGCAATGGGAAGAATGTCAGAATGCGAATGCGGACGATCCCGGGAAGCAGTTACCTGACAACACCTACGGCAGTCGCGAATTTGTAGCGCAACTCCAGCGCAAAAATGAAATCAGTCGCGTGCGCGCTTTGATACTGCTCGACATGATGGGATCGAAGAACCTCGAGTTGGGCCGCGATACGCTGAGCACTCGTTGGTTGCAGGACATTGTTTGGCAGACCGCCAAGGAAGAAGGCTATGGCAAAGTGTTTGTTGAAAGGGCCGAAGGGGTCGGTGGCGATGATCACGAACCATTCCTGCGTGCCGGCATCGATTCGCTCGATCTGATCCAGCTCAGTAGCTATCCGTACTGGCATCGGGCTGACGATACGATCGATAAAGTTTCCGCGCAGAGTATGAAAATCGTGGGTGATGTGGTGCTCGCGAGTCTACCCAAAATTGAACAAAGACTTACGAAATAGCTTCAAGTTTCAAGATAAGAAAAAGCGGGATCAGATGAGTACTAAGAAGAGAATCGCTGTCATCCCCGGAGACGGCATCGGCCCTGAGGTCGTGAGTGAAGCTGTGCGTGTGCTTGAACGCGTGCGCGAAACTCATGGTGTCGAACTGGAACTAACCACCCTCGATTGGGGCGCAGACAAATTTCTGAGCGAGGGAGTGTCGCTGCCGCAGGGTGCGCTCGAAAGGTTGTCGCGTGATTTTGAGGCGATACTCGCCGGCGCGTTTGGCGATCCGCGCGTGCCTTCGAACCAACACGCGGAAGACATTCTGTTGGGGATGCGCCGCGGCCTCGACCTCTACATCAACTTGCGTCCCGTCCGTCTCCTGAATGCGCGGTTAACCCCCTTGCGCGATCGCACGGTTGAAGAGATCGACTTCGTAGTTTTTCGTGAAAACACTGAAGGGGCGTATTGCGGTGCCGGCGGCTTCTTGAAGAAGGGAACCGCGGATGAGATTGCAACGCAGGATGAGCTGAACACTCGCCGCGGCGTCGAACGAATCATTGTCGCCGCTTTCGAGTATGCGCGCGCGAACGGGCGGAAGCGCGTTACCATGGCTGACAAATCAAATGTGCAGCGCTTCGGCGGCGATCTATGGCAGCGCGTCTTCAAAGAAGTGGCCGCCGACTATTCAGAAATAGAAGCGAACCATCAATACGTCGACGCGATGGCGATGTTCATGGTGCTCGACCCGTCGCAATACGACGTCATCGTTAGTAATAATCTTTTCGGCGACATACTTACAGACCTGGGTGCTGCCATCCAGGGGGGACTTGGCCTGGCTGCGTCCGGCAATATTCATCCGGGACGCGTCTCGTTATTTGAGCCGGTGCATGGCAGCGCGCCGCCGCTCGCTGGAAAGGGTGTGGCGAATCCGATAGGCGCTATTCTGACTTCAGCGATGATGCTAGAATATTTGGGAAATAAAGCAGCAAGTCAGGCGATAGAGAAGGCCGTGCGCGAAGCGATAGGCAACAACGAAACGACGCGCGATCTGGGCGGAAGCCTTTCAACTGGGGAGGCCGGCGCCGCCATTCGTGCCAGGTTGAGCTAGTGCTGTTTGGGGCTTGCAAACTACAACCGCAAGTAAATAGACATGACAACGACGAAGAAGAAAATAGCAATTGCGATCGCCGGAGGGATTCTCGTCGTGGTTGGAGTTGTCGGTGTCATAAATCTTGCTCGCATCACTGTGATTGCAGTCGCTGGTTTGCTGGCGGCCGGCCTGCTGATCTTTTTTGTCTTTAAAGTCTGGGCCAAACGCAAAACGAAAACGATCTTCGGATTCTACGTTGCAGCAAACGACGTACTGAGTGACAACGACGGCAGCCGGTATCACTTCGAAGTTGCTGAGGTGATCAAAAACGGAGAGAAGGTCGTGCGCTCAATGCCCGACGCGCCGCCGTTAACGCGTTTTGCTCTTGGCTCGCTTTACTACTCGACGGGAAACCACAGCGCGGCTGTCGAGCATCTCGCGCTGGCTGCTGAGGAAGAAGTGTTGAAGGAGAGTCCGCACGTGCTGCCGTCTCGCGCTTTACGCCGTTACGTCAAACGTTTGCGAAAGATCGAAAGACACCCGCGCCTCTATCGAAAAATAAATGCGGCCATGTTTACTTTGGAAGAGATGCATCGCGAGCGCGGCGCGCGTCTGCTCGCGGTCAGTCAACAACAATTGAAGCGGATGGTCGAGGACCAAATTTCTGAACAGACGAACGCGCGGCGTCGCGACCTGCCTATCTCGAGCATTCGTTCGCTCAAATCGATTACAGCGCCGCCAACGATCTCCGAAGTTCTAAACGACGTCTATCAGGAAGAGCCGACGGCTTCCTGATTTCCCGCCCGGGGTGCCCCGCTGTTACTCGAAACACTTACAGCCGAAATTATCGCCATTGGTTCGGAATTGCTGGCACCGGATCGCACCGATACTAATAGTCTCTGGCTCACCGAGAAACTCAACAGCATCGGCATTGAAGTAAAACTAAAAACGATTGTGGGTGACGACGACGCGCGTCTTGAAGAAGCGATCAAAGACGCTACGCGACGTTCCAAAGTGGTGATCACAACCGGCGGATTAGGCCCTACGGAAGATGACGTCACACGCAAAGTTGCGGCGCGCGCACTCGGCCGGCGTTTAATTCTCGATGAAGCAATCCTGGCGGAGTTGCGTGAGAAGTTTAAGAAATTCGGCTACGCGATGCCTGAGCGCAATTCTCGCCAAGCGATGGTCATTGAACGGGCGGAGGTGCTGGACAATCCCAACGGCAGCGCGCCCGGCTTGTATCTCGATGACAACGGCGTCGCGATCGTTTTGTTGCCGGGACCGCCGCGCGAAATGAAGCCGATGTTTGAAAATCACGTG
>JBKPNP010000437.1:0-5089 GCA_046732775.1 Acidobacteriota bacterium | reverse complement strand
ACCGCGCCGGTTTGTTGATTTCGGCAATTGGAACGGCCACCCCCACCGATTGTTGGCGCAGGGAAACGGGTTGGCTTTCTGACTGTTATGGAAGCAGGGAAGAAGCGCCAGTTTGGTCATTTTCCTGCACTTTTTCCGGCCGACCGGGAGATTTCGACGAGGTGATAACTGTTCTCCTGCCGGGTGCCGGCGCCGTGTCGTCGAGGTTTGAAGTCAAAGAAGTTGAGGCTATTGGGGGTCGCGCCTTCGAAATATCAAGTGAGAAATACTCCGACCTGTTGATGCTTCGGGACGTTCGTAGTTCGCGCGTGGAAACAGTGCGCATGGTAGCCGACTGCGATTTGAGTTGGGCGCGATTTGCGGTGAACGGCGATCAGGAACTGACAGAACTGTTGGTCATGGATGGCCGCCAAATTGATCTGGACGGTCAAAAGATTTTGAGCTCCGAGAAAGAGATTGGGTATCTCGTGGCCTCGCGTAACGGTGAAAGATTTCGAGTTGAGAGCGACGGTCTGCGAGAGTTGGAATTTCCTATGGGCGATGTTGACCAACGCGTGCGAAGCACCACGGCCAGTTAGAACGAACACTTATGTGCGGAATTAACGGCATAGCCTTATCGAGCAATTCGCGACGCAGCATAGGCGCCGGCGTAGTTGAACGCATGCGCGACGTGCTTACCCATCGCGGGCCCGACGATGCCGGCATTTTTGTCGACGCGCGGGAAGGTCGAGTGGCTTTGGGGCATCGCCGCCTCAGCATTGTCGACGTCGCTGCGGGCCAACAACCGATGACCAATGAAGACGGCTCTCTGCACATTACTTACAACGGCGAGATCTATAACCATGCCGATTTTCGCGAAACGCTTGAAACGCGTGGCCATGTTTACAACACGCATTGCGATACCGAGACGATCCTGCATCTTTACGAAGAGTATGGCGCGAGCTGCGTCGACAAACTGCGCGGGATGTTTGCGTTTGCCATTTGGGACCAGCGCAAACGCGAGCTCTTCATTGCTCGCGATCGCCTCGGAGTTAAGCCGCTTTATTACGTCCACACCAGCGACGGCTCACTGTATTTCGCTTCCGAGATCAAAGCCTTGCTTGAAGCTGAGGCAGTCAAACCCGAATTGAACTACGCCGCATTACCCGACTACCTGGCCAACCATGCTCCTTCAGGTGCGGACACAATGTTTCGCGGGGTCAAACGTTTGTTACCAGGGCACACACTGCTTTGGCGCGACGGCAGCGTAGACGTGGAAGAGTATTGGGACGTGAGTTTCGCGAAGCGCAATGGCGAAAGTCGAAGTGACGCTGACTACATTGCTGAGTGGAAGGAGTTGTTCACCGAGTCCGTCAGACTGCGTTTGATGGCCGACGTACCTCTCGGGATGTTTCTTTCCGGCGGGATTGATTCCTCGGCGATTGCGGCCGTGATGAGCGGGATGGTGGCGGATCCCATCAAGACCTTCTCCGTTGCTTTTGCAGAACGCGAAGCAAACGAACTGGCATATGCGCGACTCGTCGCGCAGGCGTTCAAGACTAATCATCACGAGGTGTTAGTTAGTCCCCAAGAATTTTTCGCAGCGCTGCCGAGCTTGATCTGGCACGAGGATGAGCCGCTCGCACACCCTTCCAGCGTGGCGCTCTATTTTGTCTCGAGGTTGGCAGCACGGCACGTGAAAGTGGTGTTAACAGGCGAGGGCAGTGACGAATTGCTTGCCGGTTACGGTCGTTACCGGAAGACGATTCTGAATGTAAAACTCGCGCATCGGTATGAACAGTTTGCACCCGACGCCGTGCGCAACACGGTACGGAATCAGATCGAGGCATTGTCTGCGTCGAGGCTAAAGCAAAAACTCTCGCGAACGTTTCTGGTACAGCCGGCGGATTTGGAAAGTATTTATTTCGATAACTTCGCGGTCTTTTCCCGTGCGATGCAGAGTCAGCTACTGACGCCTGAGGCTCGCGAACAGTTGGTGTCCGCGGATCCTTACGGTGTCATGCGCGGTCTGTTCGCAAAGTCGGATGCCGTTTCGCTGCTCGATCAAATCTTGTACGCCGACACCAAGACCTACTTGCACGAGCTGCTAATGAAACAGGACCAAATGAGCATGGCAGCTTCGATAGAAAGTCGTGTCCCGTTTCTCGATCACAAGTTGGTTGAATTCTGCGCCGCACTTCCGGAGCGAATGAAGCTGCGGGGTGGCACTACCAAATACATTCTGCGCGAAAGTATGAAGGACATATTGCCGAGGGAGATTTTGTCTCGGCCGAAAATGGGTTTCCCGGTTCCAATTGGTTCATGGTTCCGCGGCGCGTTCCGAAGTGTTGTTGATGAGTACGTGCTCGGCGAACGCGCAATTAGTCGCGCGATTTTTGATCAGGCGTTCGTGCGATCTCTCGTCGAACGTCATCAACGTGGTGAAGATCATTCGGAACGTTTGTGGGCCCTGGTGAATTTTGAAATGTGGCAGCGTCGGTTCTTCGACGCAGAACCTGCGGCGCAGGCTGAGGCCGAGCTGGAATTAGCGCACGCGTAAAGCGTTTACACGTCAAACTGCAAATGCACATTCTTTGGATAAAAACTGAACTGCTTCATCCCGTCGACAAGGGCGGGAAGATCCGCACCTACAACATGCTGCGGGAGCTGAAGCGGAATCATCACGTCACGTATCTCACGCTCGATGACGGCTGCGCTGATCTTTCGGCACGCGACGATGCGTTTCAGTATTGTCACGAGCTCGTGTGCGTGCCTCATAAGCCAAGCGAAAAGTTCACCGCCCGCTTCTATGTAGAGTTAGCGCGCAACCTGTTTTCGCGGTTGCCGTACGCAATTAGGAAGTATCAGTCCGGCGAACTACAGAAGAGAATTCTCGAGCTGGTAAGCGGCGGCAAAATTGATTTGGTGGTGTGCGATTTTCTCGCGCCCGCAGGGAACGTCCGGTCTGACTACGGCTGCCCCACAGTGCTTTTTCAACACAACGTTGAAACCATGATCTGGAAGCGGCACTACGAGGTGCAGCTCAACCTGGTTAAGAAGAGTTATCTCTTCGCCGAGTGGTTGAAGATGCGCGCGTTTGAAAAGAAGGCGTGCCGCAATTTCGACGCCGTCATCGCGGTGTCGAAAGAAGACCGCGAACAGATGCGAGACGACTACGGCGTGGCGGAAGTGTTCGAGGTGCCAACCGGCGTCGACACCGCATTCTTCAAACCCAGCGGCAAGGTGGCAGTCGACGCCCACAACATTGTGTTCACCGGTTCGATGGACTGGCTGCCGAATGAGGACGCCATAACCTACTTCACTCAGGAAGTGATGCCGCTAATTAAACGAAAAATTCCTGACGTGACCCTGACGGTAGTTGGTCGCAATCCTTACTCGAGTCTGGTGGAACTGGCGAGGCGCGATCGGTCGCTGATCGTCACCGGTCGTGTAGACGATGTTCGGCCGTACATGGAACACGCCGCGGCTTACGTGGTGCCTTTGCGTATCGGCGGTGGCACGCGTCTGAAAATTTACGAAGCCATGGCGATGGAAAAGGCGATTGTATCAACCACGATCGGCGCCGAGGGTCTTCCGGTTAAGGATGGCGTTGAAATTCTGTTGGCCGATACCGCGGAATCCATGGCAGCAGCGGTCATTGAAGTCTTGAGTGATCCGCCTTTTGCGAAAGGACTCGGAAGTCGAGCTGCGGCGACTGTGAGAGAGAAGTTTGGCTGGCAAGGGGTAGCAGAACAATTCACGCGGATCTGCGAAGACACAGTCATACGTAAACGAGGACGCCTAGGGATTGCGCCAGTCTCTGCGAGTCAAAATTGCGAACCGCCCGCCTTAGTTGAAACGTCATGAGCACCGCATTGATCACAGAGCATCGGCCCTTCGAGACTGCGGCGTCACTGACGCCGGCGGTGCGAACCAGCGTGTCCGTGATCATTCCGTGCTACAACGAAGAGCGCTTCATCGGCAAAGCCCTTGAAAATCTCGCCGATCAATATTCGTGCGAAGACTATGAATTGATCGTCGTTGACGGTATGTCAGACGACGGAACGCGCGCCGTCGTCGAACAGTTTCGGGGTTTGCATCCTCATCTTTCAATCAAACTTCTTAACAACCCTGCTCGCAATATTCCAAGTGCATTGAATCTGGGTATCGCTGCCGCGCGCGGCGAGATCATCGCGCGTATGGATGCTCATGCGGCGCCTTCTCCGGGCTACGTGCGACGCTGTGTGGCGGTGCTCAGCGAGAGTGACGCAGCGGTTGTGGGAATGCCTTGTCGTGTACTCCCCGGCGCAGCTGGTGTCGTCGCCCGCTCCATTGCGATGGCGGTTTCCCATCCGTTTGGGATTGGTGACGCCAAGTACCGGCTCGGTTCTCAAGACAACGGGCGCGCGACGCCGGAAGATGTGGATACGGTTGCGTTCGCGTGTTTTCGCAAATCTGTTTGGCTTGAGCTAGGTGGGTTTGATGAGCAGTTGTTAACGAACGAAGACTACGATTTTAACTATCGTGTGCGCGCGAAGGGCGCGCGAGTGGTTCTCGATCGTTCAGCGCACTGCGACTACTTCGCGCGTCCAACTTTCGGCAAGCTTGCCGCGCAGTATTTTCGCTACGGCACCTGGAAGGCGCGCATGCTCAAGCTGCGGCCACGTTCAACGAAACCGCGGCAACTAGTAGCGCCGATGTTTGTCTTATCCATCGTTGTGCTCAGCGGCTTGGGTTTTTGGCGCAAGGCGTTTTGGTCACTGCTGGCAATTGAACTTTGCGTTTATCTATTAGCGAGTCTTGGATTCGCTTTGACGGCAACGCGAAAAGCGCGAGAAGGCATGTCCATTGTGCCCGCGATCGCGATCGCTTTTTTCACTATTCATCTCTCGTGGGGCAGTAGCTTCTTCTGGGGCCTGGCGACACCTACCGTCAAAAATAACAAATGAAACTAAGTGTCTTCGGAATCGGTTACGTTGGCTGTGTATCGGCGGCGTGCTTCGCAAATAGCGGACACGACGTGACCGGCGTTGATCTAAATGCGACTAAAGTTGAAATCATAAATTCAGGCAAGAGCCCGATTGTTGAAGCCGGTATCGATGAACTGATC
>JBKPNP010000436.1:0-2364 GCA_046732775.1 Acidobacteriota bacterium | reverse complement strand
ATCCAAGCCCGGCAATGAAGTTGAACCAATTGCCGAGTTCGGAAATCACCTGTCCCCACCACAACCGCCGAAATGAGCGATTGCGCCGGAGTAGCTGGATGTAGGTCAGGGAATCCATACGAACTTCAGTTTCGAGTTCCGAGTTCCGAGTTCCGAGTTCGCTACAAGGAATCTGGTAACAATTCGACAGTTAAGTTTCGTTGCATGCCCTAACTCGAAACTCGAAACTCGGAACTCGAAACTCGGAACTCGAAACTAATCACCAGAAACTCGAAACCAAATAAGAAAGCCGCCAGTTCGTTACCAGCGGCTCGCAACCTTCAACTCTAGCTTGAAATTAACCTCCTGAGAATTTTGGAGGCCTTTTTCCAATAAAGGCTGCGACGCCCTCGCGAAAATCTTTCGTTAGTCCTGATTGAATCTGCGCTTTCCTTTCAAGTTCCAGTTGTCCACCGTAATCATTTGTCGAACTCGCTTCGATCAGTTCCTTGATACGGCCGATCGCGGCCGTCGGCGCCTGGGCCAGGCGCTCCGCCATAGCCATCGCGCGGGCGAGTAAATCTCCGTCAGGGACGACGGCGTTGATCATTCCAATTTGGAGGGCGCGCGCCGCGGTGACGACATCGCCAGTCATCATCAGTTCCGTCGCCACTTTCCAACCGACGAGCCGCGGCAGTATGAACGTCCCGCCACAGTCCGGAACCAAACCAATCTTGATGAACGCCTGATTGAAGCGCGCGCTTTCACCCGCTATCACCAGGTCACATGCGAGTGCCAGGTTGCAACCGCCACCGGAAGCAGCACCGTTGACGGCAGCGATGAACGGTAACGGCGTACGCCGGATCATCAGTATGCATTCATTAAGCAGGCCCAACGGCTCATCGAAAAACGCTTCGACTTTTCCCTCGCGCTCAGCAATCTTTTGCATCTCGCGCAGATCCCCGCCCGCACAGAAGGCGCGTCCGGCTCCCGTCAAAACTACTGCGCGCGCGCCATTCGCCTGAACTTCACTCACCGCTGCTTTGAACTCTTGCCCGACTTCACTCGTCAACGCATTCAAAGACGCAGGACGATTCAGCTTCACTACGCCCACCGCGCCGCGCATTGCTACATCGATCGTTTCGTAAGTCATATTCGGCAGCGAACTCAAACTTCGACAAACCTATAGGGGCGCGTACCTGTCCCGCGTATTCCTAACGTGCAGTCGCGTTAAAAGTCTTTACGAAGCTCCGTCTGCAACCGACCAGCTAAGTTCTCGGCTGCGCGGCGCGGTTGGCGCCAAAGCATTCACCGCATAACACTGGTCTGCCACTCGACGGTTTGAAGGGAACAGTGTCGTTCTTGCCACACTGATCGCAGGTGATGTCAAAGCGCTGACGCTCACCACCGCCGCCCTTCGGTCCTCCGAAGTTTGAACGGCGCGCATCGCGGCAGGGCTTACAACGTTTCGGATGGGTTAAGTTGCGCTCCTGGTAATACTCTTGCTCGCGTTCGGTAAAGGGAAAAATTTCTCCACATTCCGCGCAAGTGATCTCTATGTCTGGCATATCGCTGTCTCCCGAGAAGGGTTGAGGATGTTCCCTGCTGTGTCTTTCGGCGTGCGCGACCCACTGCGTTCCCACGGCGAATCAACTTTTGGCGTGATGGTTAACCTGCATAACTCGCCTTTTGGTGTCGCGTTCCGATAACCGGTTAAGTGGCGCTGAGTTTACTCCCACTGATAACTGTATTCAATCTATTTCGCGCCGATTCGCGCGCCGTTCCCACGCGCTCACTCGCTTGCTAATTCTGTCACATGCGCACATACCGTTTGTCCGAGCGTTTCGAGGTTATAACCACCTTCGAGACAAGACACCACGCGCCCATTGCAAGTTTGAGCAGCCCAGTCCTTTACCGTCCGCGTGAGCTGAACGAAGTCTTCGTCCTCGAGCCGCAACTGGCCCAACGGGTCTCCGTTGTGAGCATCGAATCCCGCTGAGATGATTATCAAATCCGGCTTGAACTTTCCCGATATCTGATCAATCGCCGCGTCGAACATACTCCTTTGTTCACTCGCCGGCGTCATAGCGCGCAACGGCAGATTCAAGGTCGAACCAAGGCCGCGACCGACACCGTTTTCGCCGCGCGCGCCTGTTCCCGGATACCAGGGGTATTGGTGACTGGAAAAAAAGAACACCGTGGGGTCATCGTAGAAGACACCCTGCGTTCCATTACCGTGATGTACGTCCCAGTCGACAATCGCCACGCGTTCAATTTCCGGATAATGGTTTTGCGCGTAGCGCGCGGCAACGGCGACGTTATTGAAAAGACAAAAACCCATTGCCCGTTCGGGTGTCGCATGATGGCCGGGTGGTCGCACGGGCA
>JBKPNP010000435.1:0-4273 GCA_046732775.1 Acidobacteriota bacterium | reverse complement strand
GCGCGGAAGTAACGCTGCCTGCAAGCCGCACTTTCCGCAGCGCCGCGGCTAGCCAGCCGTTCTGGAAGGCGAGCAGTTACTACTGTTATACTCCGACCACGTTCTCGTCGTATTTTGAACCCTTCGCAGCCATTCATCGTACATATACGGGCGCGGGAATTTAAGGTGCTGGAAAAGATCGCACATCTTCGCTAAAGGATCAGTGACAACATGGGATTAATGAGCAGAATTTCCCGTTCAATACGGGCGCTTTTCGGCGGAATAATCGAGTCGACTGAAAACCCCGAACTCATTCTGCAACAGACAATTCGCGATATGCGCGATCGAGTGCCGGAGTTGAATAATTCCGTCGCCCAGGTGATGGCGACTGAAAAGCTTCTGGCTAAAAGCAAAGAGCGCCTCGAGGGGCAGGTTGTCGAGCTCGATTCGAAAATCCGCGCTTCCGTAAAATTAAGCCGCGACGACATCGCCACCGCCTATATCGGTCAGCTCCAACAAGCACAGATGGACCTGCAAAAAACGTCGCAGCAACTGGAGCACGCGACCCTGGCATCGAAGCAGGCGCTCAAAGCGCGCGACAACTACGTTTTGCAGATGCAGCGTCGTACTGCTGAAGCGATGCAGTTGATCAACCAGTCGAAGCAGGCGCGCTTGCAGGAGCAGTTGGCGCAAACGATGGAGTCGTTCCAGATTGGCGACGACGCCTCGACGTTCGACGAAATGCGCGACAAGATTGACCGTCGGGCTGCTGCCGCCGAGGCGAAATTGCAATTGGGCTCGGCGTCCGTTGACAATCAAATGCAGGACATCGAACGCGAAGCCATGGACATGCAACTGCAGGATAAACTGCTGTCTTACAAACAGGAGATGGGACTGCTGCCCGCAGCCAACCGCGCGCAAGGTGCATTACCGGCGCAGGGCGAAACGACCGGGGAAGAAAACGAGAAGGTAGTTAACAACAGTAATCGCGTAAACTAGGTCGGTTAGGTTGCAGGTTGTTCATGTATGTCTGAGTTTCCCAAGATTGATATTAAGTACCTGAAAGAGGCCTTCAACGAACCCTTAAACTTTTTGGGAATGGTGACCTTTGGCGTGGTCGGTGTTTACACGCTCGCCTCAGCTCACGAAGTGATTCCCTTAGCTGCCGGCATCGCTGCCGAAACAGTTTATTTAGTTACCGTGCCCGCCAGCTCCTTTTACCGCAGATTGGTTGACCGACGCGATAAGCAGCGGCAGTTGAAGCTGCGCGATCAGCAACGCGAAGCCTCAATCAAGCTGTTCGATCCACGCGAGCGTGAAGCGGTCGAATATTTGCGGTGGATGAAGAACCAGATCTATTCGAACTACAAGAAATTTACTAACGCCAAACAAATCCCCTCAAACATACTGAGCCTGGATCAGCGCTGGGAAGACTTTGTCGACTTGCTCGACGTCTATCGCCGCCGCAAACACCACCTGCGATCAATTAATCGCCAGGCGGTGCAGAACCAATTGATACAGGCAGAGCGTTCGGTCGAAATGGCGCGGGACGATCGTGAACGTCGTATTCAACAATCGAACGTAGAGATTCTTAAGCGCAGGGTAGCTGCTTTCAAAGACATTGAGCGTTCGGTGAAGCTGGTTGAAGGGCAGTTGCAATCCATTGAAAACTTCTTTGGGCTCGTGAACGATCAGGTTGTCACGCTGCCAACGCCGGAGCGCGTGTCATCACTTGATTTTGAACAACTCAGCGACTCGATTGCGATGACGAAGCAAATGTTGGAAGAAACCTCAGACACTTTCGCTGCGCTCGACAGTCACAATCGTGACATGGGCAAATTCGAACTTCTCCTCTCAAACAGCTCCAAGTAATTCCTGGCTTGCGGCGCATTGGAAATGGGGTTTCACCGCTGAGTTCCTGACGTTTCGCGTCTGGCTCCTTCTCCTCGCCGCTGCCGCGGCGCAAATGTCCGACGAACTTTAGTTTGTCGCTCGAGGCTTAGACGACAAGCTGAAGCTTGTCGGACATCTTGCTGCGGGCAGAGGGTAGCCTGAGGTGAATCTCTGGATCCCGGTGCCAATTGGAATGGTGCGCCGAGATCTTTACAGCCTCGCTCCCACGCGTTCAGCTTACCTGCATCGCACGTCGCAGCCCTGCGCGTTCGGTACTGCTGCAGCCCTCAAAGTTTCCGAGTTTCAGTAGTTTAGGACTTAAGGTGGCGTCTCAATAAACACACTATAATGCATTGAAAAAAAAGATGACCACTACATATTGACATCGGAGTTTCAAAGGAGTATATTCCGCTCCGCTTGAGACGAGGCGGAATTAAATGGAGCAGCGGCAGGCCCCCTGAACAGCTCTCCACCTGAACTTCTTCGCTTCGAAATAAGCCAACCGAAGTTTCCGCTACACATGATCAGAGCAGGTATGTCTACTATAATGTAGCCGTATCGCCGTCTCTAAAACTCCCGATTTTGACCTCGTGCCGGACAGTCCGGCGCTCGAGAAAGGCAGCAACGATGAGCGCAGCAATTGGCAAACAAACCCCCACGGCGAAAGCGTCTTCAGCAGTCACCCCGGCAACGCGTCGCAAGCTTCAACCTCTCGGTCTCAATGCGAAACGCGTGATCAGCAAACGCTATTCGATGAAAGATGCTAAGGGACGCGCGCTCGAAGAGTGGCCGGATATTGTTCGCCGCGTTGTGGGTCATGTTTCCGCTGCCGAGAAAGATTCACAAAAGCGCGATCAGTTTTTCAGCGCCATGTCTGACGTGATGCTGGCGCGCGAATTCATCCCCAACACGCCGTGCCTCGTAAACGCCGGCCGCACGAACGGCCAGCTCGCAGCTTGTTTCGTTTTGGAAGTGCCGGATTCGTTGAACGGCATCATGGATCACGCCAAAGCCGCGGCCACCATTCATCAAACTGGTGGCGGCACGGGTATGACTTACGAATTTCTGAGGCCTTCCGGCGCGATGGTCAGCTCGGCTACGGGCGTGGCTTCAGGGCCCGTGTCGTTCATGAACATCGTCAATCAGGTGACTGACGTGGTGAAGCAGGGCGGCGTACGTCGCGGCGCCAACATGGGCATGATGCGCGTGACGCATCCTGATGTGTTGCGGTTCATTCACGCGAAGAACGATCAGCACTCACTAACCAACTTTAATATTTCAGTGAATGTCACTGACAAGTTCCTGAAGGCGGTTGACGACAATGAGTGGTTCCAACTGGAGTTCGACGGGGAACCCTGGACGGATCCGATTTACGATCCGCTGCGTGATGGCGATTACGTAGTCTATCGGCGGCAGGACGGAACAACCGTGACCTTCCCCGACAAGCTTGCCTTTGACACTGCAGATCTTTCCGACTGCACAATCGAGGAAGCGCCGCGGCCGGGAATGGTGTTCGCGCCCGACATCTGGAACCGCATCGTCGCCAGTGCTCACAAGTACGCCGAACCCGGTATCGCATTCATCGACGAGGTCAATCGTCACAATCACATGATGAAGTCGATGGGGCCAATCTATTCGTGTAATCCCTGCGGCGAGCAGTTTCTGCACTTCTCTAACTCCTGCAACCTGGGTTCAATCGACCTGAACAAGTTTTACGACGCAGACAACCGCGTGGACTGGGATCGCCTGCGCGAAGTTACGCACCTGTGCACGCGCTTTCTCGACAACGTCATCGATACTTGTGCCTGGCCGCTCCCCGAAATCAACGACGTCGTCACACGCACGCGTCCCGTTGGACTCGGCATCATGGGCTTTGCGGATCTCTGTTTGAACTTGAACGTCACGTATGGTTCAGCCGAGTCAATCGATTTGATGGACGAGATGATGGGATTCATTCGTCGCGAGTCGTGGAACGCGAGCATTAAGATCGGGGCCGAAAAAGGAACCTTCCCGGAGTTTGAGCCTAACCGCGAAGCTTACGAAGACTTTCTTTACAACCAGATCGGCATCTCGCGCGATGTGCCCCTGACCCCGCGCAATTATGAAGTGACGACGATTGCGCCGACCGGCACGATCTCCCTGGTTGCCGAAACCTCGTCTGGTATCGAGCCAAACTTCTCGTGGGCTTATGTGAGACGCGACACGCTCGGAACGCGCACGTACGTACACACGCTCGCGGCGCAGGCCCTCGGTCTCGACGTAGATCAAACAGAGCAGGAGTCGATTGATAAAGCGTCGGAATACGTTTGCGAACACGAGAAGGATTTACCGCCGCATTTCATTTCGGCCATGAACATCAGCGCCGAACAGCACGTGCACGTGCTCGCCGCAGCACAGCGCA
>JBKPNP010000434.1:0-2397 GCA_046732775.1 Acidobacteriota bacterium | reverse complement strand
CGTCGCGATAGATATCGCCACTCGTATTCCGAATCACCTCGGCGCTCAGAAGCAATTCCTGCTCGGGCGGAGTAAACGAGCCGAACCAAATATGGTGGCGCGCCACCGGATCGTATTTTGCTCCCGTAACGAAGCGAGTGGCTTTGTAGTCAAACGAAAGGTTTCGCGTCTTCACAGGCAATGCGCGCACGAGCGGTTCAATAATGGCCGAACGCAAAATGCGCGGCACTCGCGCGTAGTTATCAGCCCAGCGATGACCTCGATACATCGGATAGCCCGCGAACAATTCGTCGCCACCATCACCACCGAGCGCGACCGTCACATGCTTCCGTGTGAAACGCGACAGCAGATAGGTGGGCACCAGTGATGGGTCGCTGAACGGCTCGTCCATCCACGAGCCGATTTCACTCACCAGGTTTGCGGCCAGGTTGGCGCTCAAACGTTCTTCGTGATGATCCGTGCCGAGAAACTTTGCGACCGCGCGGGCATAAGACGATTCATCAAACGACGACTCGGCAAATGAAATCGAAAAGGTCTTTACCGCTTCCGAGGAGGCGCGCACGGCAAGCGCCGCCACTGCCGATGAGTCAACGCCACCGGAAAGCAAAACCCCCAGAGGCACGTCCGCAACCAGCCGCAACCGCACAGACTCAGCCAACAGCTCTCGTAGGTGTTCCGCCGCTTCAGCTTCGCTCGGCGCAGGTTCGCGCTTCGCATAGCTCAAACACCAGTATCGCTTTGTCTCAACTTTACCGTTTTCAAGGGTCAACAAATGCGCTGCGGGCAGCTTATGAATGCCTTCATAGATTGTGAGCGGCGCCGGAACGTAGTCGAGCGAGAGGTACTGCCGCAACGCCTCGAGGTTAAGCGAACGTTTCACGTCCGGATGGGCCAGCAACACTTTCGGCTCAGACGCAAACAGCAAGGTGTTTTCAAACACACCCCAGTAAAGCGGCTTCTCACCGAAGCGATCGCGCGCAATCAACAGCCGCCGCTGCTTCGTGTCCCACAAAGCAAAAGCAAACATGCCATTGAGCCGCTCCACCATCCGGTCGCCATATTCTTCGTAAAGATGCGGCAACACTTCCGTATCGGATTGACTACGGAAGGAGTGGCCGCGAGCTTCGAGTTGGCGGCGCAGTTCGCGGTAGTTATAGATTTCGCCGTTCAGAACGACGGCAACAGACTTGTCTTCATTGAACGTTGGCTGTTCGCCAGAGACTAGATCGATGATCGCCAGGCGCCGCATACCGAGTGCGACACCGGTGGAGACGAGTAGCCCTTCGGAGTCAGGGCCGCGATGGGTCATGCGCTCGCACATCGAGTGGAGCAACTGCTTCGCGCCATCAAGCGGCGGCGTGCGCGAATCAAAACTGGCCCAACCGGTTATTCCACACATAAGAATTGCGAAGTGATGAGTGATGGGTAATGAGTAATGAGTGATGAGTAAAAAGTGGTTCCTAACTACTCATTACTCATTACTCATTACTCACTCATTACTGCATTACTCATCACTCATCACTGTTTTTTTCCGAATCCGATTTTCTCCCGCACGGCGTAGATCGATTTTGCCTGTGATTCGTGATAAGTGCGCACCATCATTTCGGCCAGCAGACCCATCAGGAAGAGTTGCACACCAAGCACGAGCGTCACCATCGCCACCACCGGCAGAGGAGTTTGAATAAAATCAGCGTGATGCGGCCAACTTAAAAACTTCATCGAGAACGCCAGCAAGGCTGAGAATAGGGAGACGGCAAACGTTAATAGCCCCGCCCAACCGAACAGATACAGCGGCTTCGTCTGATACGACGCCATGAATTTGATCGTTATCAGATCGAAAACAACTTTGACAGTACGCGACAATCCATACTTCGACTTGCCCATGGTGCGCGCGTGGTGCATCACCGGCAGCTCGGCAACGCGGGCGCCGGCCCAGGCGGCGTAGATCGGGATGAAGCGATGCATTTCGCCGTAAAGCTTCACATCCTCGAGCGACTCGCGCCGGTAAGCCTTCAAAGAACAGCCATAGTCGTGCAGCGGGACTTCGCCGATCCACGAGATCAAGCGGTTCGCGATCATTGAGGGAATCTTGCGCGTGAAAACTTTGTCCTGCCGATTCTTCCGCCAACCGGAAACGACGTCGTAGCCTTCGTCCAGTTTATCCAGCAGCCGAACGATGTCCGCCGGATCGTTTTGCATGTCCGCATCCATCGGGATCAAAACATCGCCGGACGCCGCATCGATGCCTGCCGCCATCGCCGCGGTTTGTCCGTAATTTCTCCGCAACGCCACAACGCGCACGCGGTCGTCGCCTGCTGCAATTTCGCGTAAGACGTTTAGGCTGCCGTCCGTTGATCCGTCGTCGACATAAATTATCTCGGCGCTCCGGCCCAGCGC
>JBKPNP010000433.1:0-7493 GCA_046732775.1 Acidobacteriota bacterium | reverse complement strand
CAACTTTGCCTGTACCCGCCTTGCCGGCGAGCGCACACGCGAGCGCACAGGCGCCGGCGCCTTCGGCGATAACGCGGTTGCGTTCGGCCATCAGTCGCAGCGCCGATTTCACCTCGTGAAGCTCGGCTACGAGCGAGCCCTCAATCAAGTGCCGCGCGCGCTCAAGCATTTGCGGGAACACCATCTTCGAACCAATGCCGTCGACGAACGACGGCTGGTAAGCCACAGTCTCCGGCGCTCCGGCTGCCAGCGACGCAACGAGTGGCGCTGCCGTCGTCACTTCCGCCGCGTACACCCGGCAACTTGGCTTCACTGCTCGCATCGCGGTGGCAATGCCGCAGGTTAAGCCTCCGCCACCCCAGGGGACGACGACGGCGTCAACGTCCGGCAAGTCTTCAAGAATCTCGAGAGCGATGGTGCCGTTGCCGGCCATCACATTCAGATCGTCGAAGGCATGAATGAATGTCCCCTCGACGCCGGGAAATGAGCGCTGCTCAAAAGTCCGCCACCATTCTTCAAAAGGAACTCTGATCACGCGTCCGCCCAGCCGTTCGATGGCCGTGACCTTGGTGGCCGGCGCAGTCTCGGGCGCGATCACGGTGCTCGGGATTCCCAGTTCACGCGCACACCAGGCCACGCCCTGGGCCATGTTTCCCGCCGACGCCGTCAGCACACCGCGCGACAAAACCTCAGCGGGCGTGTGACCCATGGCGTTCGCCGCCCCACGAATCTTGAATGAACCGATGGGTTGGAGGTTCTCGAGCTTGAGGTAAATCTCGGCAGGCGATTCCTTGAAGTTGAGCCGGACAATCGGAGTGCGAATCGCTGCACTCGCAATCGTTGCTCGAGCTTCGTTGATGTCATTAAGCGATGGCAGCATTTGTTTATCCAAACTCAACCCAGTTGCCGGCGTTCAATTCTTGCGCTTTGCGGTGTAGATATTCTGCTGCTGCCAGATCTTCAACCGCAATACCCAGCGACTTGAACAACGTAATCTCCTCTGCTGAAGTCCGGCCGGGTTTTTCTCCACGAAGGACCTCGCCTATTTCAGCGCGAATGTGATCGGCGCCGATTGCTCCCTCCCGAACCGCAAACAGATAATCGCCGGCTTCATTCATTGTTGACTCGCGACGGTCGACGAATAGGCTTGACGCGGCCATCGTCGCGCCGTCTACCTCGCGCGCGTTCGGCGTGCTCGCGCCCACCAGGTTAAGGTGCGCGCCGGCTGCGATCCATTCGCGCTTCAGGATTGGTTCAGTCGCGTTGGTGGCGGTAACAATTAAGTCCGCACCTTCCAAAGCTTCAGCAACCGTCGCCACCGCTTCGATTGGAAACGAGAAGTGCCTCTTCATCTGTTCCGCAAATGCCTTGGCGTTTTCAAACTGTCTGCTCGCCACACGGCAGCGCGCCAGCGAACGAACCTCAGCCATCGCTGCCAGATGGGAATGAGCCTGCACGCCCGTACCAATTATCGCGAGCGTCGACGCATCTTTCCGCGCGAGCAGATCGGTCGCTAGGCCGGAAACAGCCGCAGTGCGAATGGCTGTGATCGCGGAAGCGTTCATCATCGCCTGCAACTCGCCGGTCTCGGCGCTAAACAGAAGCACTGCACCCTGATGTGCATCCTTTCCTCTTGCTGGATTCCCGGGAAACACGCAAATGGCTTTCAAGCCAAACGCCGCGCGATCGCCAGACAGGTACGACGGCATTAATCCCATCAAACCGGCAGCGTCAGGCGGTCGAATGATTGTTCGCAATGGCTGATGGACCTGACCGGTTGCCAGCGCGATCAGGGCTTCACGCATGACGGCGATGCAGTCTTTCATCGGCAGCAGTCTGACTACTTCGTCATGACTGAGGATCAGAATCTTCATGGGTAAATCGGATTGTCGTGTCACCGACCGATTCATTAAGGTCGGAACACAGGTTTATCACAAGGTTGGCGACCTTGGGACCGCGGGCGTCCCGCCCGCAATGAGCGCAAACGCGAAAACGTATGCAAAAGAAAAGAGCGGGCGGGACGCCCGCGGTCCCCAAAACAAAAAAGCAGCGAGCAAGTTACCTCGTTCGCTGCTTTAACAATCCGCTGAAGAATTTTCTAGCTCATCAACTGCGTTTTGCCCGCGGCCTGAAACTTCAGCACCGGCTCCGGGGTGGGTTCGCTGATGCTCATCGTCGCCGGCTGCTCCGCTTGCGAACCGTTGCTGCCAGGTTGCGCCGCGCTCGCCTTACGCACGTAGGTTAGCCAATCGCCCGGAGCTTTGCGTTCGCCTTTAGTAATCTCGAAGAACGCCTTCTGAATTTTTTCAGTTATCGGACCGCGGCCGCCAATGCCAACCGTGATGCGATCGACCGAACGTATCGGCGTAATCTCCGCGGCAGTTCCGGAGAAGAAAGCCTCATCGGCAACGTAGAGCGCAGCGCGTTGAATGCTTCGCTCCTTAACCGTGATTCCCAACTCGTGACAGATCGAGATCACGCTGTCGCGGGTAATGCCGGCGAGGATTGAAGAGGACAACGGCGGCGTCAGGACAGTATCGTTAGTAACAACGAAGATGTTCTCGCCCGAGCCTTCCGAGACGTAGCCGCGATCGTCAAGCGCGATGCCTTCGGCGAAGCCATTCAGCAGCGCTTCCATCTTAATTAGCTGCGAATTCATGTAATTTGCGCCACTCTTCGCCATGGCGGGCATGGAGTTTGGCGTCAGCCGGTTCCAGGTGGAAACACAGACGTCAACGCCTTTTTCGATTGCCTGATCGCCGAGATACTTGCCCCAGTCCCAGGCGCCAATGTAGCAAGCGAGCGGATTGGGAAACGGATTGACTCCGAAAGCGGGCCGCTCCTCATCGAGACTGCGAAACAGAATCGGACGGATGTAGCACTGGTCGAGACCACTGCGGTTCACAAGTTCAACTGAGGCATCACAAAGGTGGTCGAGGTTCCAACCGTGGTCCATACGATAGATCTTCGCGGAGTTCAAAAACCGCTGCATGTGTTCCCTGAGACGAAAGACGGCCGGACCCTGATTAGTTGCATAACAACGAATGCCTTCAAAGATGCTGGAACCGTAATGGAGCACGTGTGACATCACGTGCACGCGCGCGTCATTCCAGGCAATGAATTCACCATCGTGCCAAACAACATCGCAGATGCGCGGAGTTGCCACATCTTTGCTCTTGCCGTCTTTTGAAAACATGTTGTTCTACTCCTTAATAGAAATACGAATCTGTCGGGCGACTTTTGAGCTGTATCTTAAACGGGAACGGTTGTCGGCTATTCTACAGGAAGTCCGGGTGCTTTAAGAAAGCCCAGCACGCTGTTTAATATGCCGAGATTCGGAACAGGGGACGATACCGTAAGCCTGTTTGCTGCACAAGGTGGCGCTGTCACTTAATTGACAGCTACAAAGAGCGGCGTTTCTTGACGAGAACGAGACGATGCAAACTGACTGTTTGCTTAAAAACTGTGCTGTTAAAACTAAGGGTTTGCTTTGGCACGGTTCCGAAAGTACCATCGAAAATGCATCAGCAAATAGCAAACATTGCTAATCGTTGGCACTTTCCCGTGACCCGTCGAGTGCGTTGTGCGCAACAACTTTCGTCGCGCAACGAGTCACGGCGTCATTTCGTTCTGATACCTATTTTGCTCGCCGCTTTCTCGATCGATTGTCGCATGACTGAACAAACCAACACGCAAACGCCGCAACAACTAAACGTCAAGCAAACCGTCGGGGCCGACTCTGTTCATCGGCGCGCGGTTGCCGTAGACATGCATGCCGACACACCGCAACGCCTTTTAGATGAGCAGATAGATCTCTCGCAACGCTTGCCGGACGGCCATTTCGACTCGGTGCGGGCGCAGGAGGGTGGACTCGACGCGCAGTTCTTTTCGATTTGGGTTGAGCCGCAACTGTTTGGATCGGGCGGCGCGCGGGCCATGAAGCGAGCCGACGACCAGATTGCAGCGGTGCGCGCACTTGCGGAAAAGCATCCGGAGCGATGGGAGTTTGCCACCACAGCCGCCGATGTCCGCCGCATCGCCGGGCAGCATAAACTCGCTGCTCTCACCGGACTCGAAGGCGGTTATGCGCTTGACGAGAAACTTGAAAACGTTGAGCGGTATTACCGTATGGGTGTGCGTTACATGTCGGCCGTTTGGACAGACAGTTTAAGTTGGGCGGGCTCGTCAGGGGATGCAATGGGCCAGACGCGCGGCTTGAATGATTTTGGTCGCGAAGTTATCCGCGAGATGAATCGGCTGGGGATGATGGTCGACGTCTCGCACGTTTCAGACAAAACGTTCTGGGACATTATCGAGACTTCGACGAAGCCGGTAATCGCCACGCATTCGGGTTGCCGGGCCATCGCGAACGTGCCGCGAAATCTTACTGACGACATGATCCGCGCGATTGGCAAGACGGGTGGCGTCGTCAACGTAATTTTCTATCCGGGACATCTCGAGCCCGGTTTGAGTGAAAAGCAAAAGAAAGTTGAAGCAAGCGTTGCCGCGGAGATTCAACGTGCTTCCGAAGCCGAGCGTGGTGATGCCGCGCACAAGAAACTGGCGCGTGATCGCGTAAGACGCGAAGCGTTTAGCAAGGGCCTGCCACCAGTGACCGTTTCACGTCTCGTCGATCACATCGATCGCGTCGTTCAACTCATTGGTGTTGACCACGTGGGAATCGGTTCGGATTTCGACGGCATTCAGGCAACACTCAGCGACCTTGCAGACGTTTCGCAATTACCGAATCTCACAGAAGAGTTGTTGCGGCGTGGTTATTCGGAAAGCGACATTGAAAAGATCCTTGGTGGGAATATGTTGCGCGTGATGGAAGAGACGGAAGATTGAGTCATTGAGCCATCGGGTCATTGATTCATTGCTCGCAACCGAATATCGATTACGTCAATGATACCGACATCCAGCCTGCTAAAAGACCGAACGAAACACTTTGCGATCAGAATAGTAAAACTCTTTCGTTCGCTTCCCAGGACGGATGAAGCGAGGGTCATTGGTAAGCAACTACTTCGGTCAGGCACTTCGGTAGCAGCAAACTATCGAGCGGTTTGTCGCGCTCGTTCAAAGGCAGAATTCATAGCGAAAATCGGTGTAGTCGTTGAAGGAGCTGATGAAACAGTATTTTGGTTGGAATTGCTTGGCGAGACACAAGTCGTGGATCCAAAGAAATTAATAAACCTATCAGCCGAAGCAAACGAATTGCTTGCTATTTTCGCGGCTTCCCGACGTACGGCTAAGCTCAACAGAAAATAAATGAATCAATGAATCACTGAACCAATGAATCAATCTCACAATCCCCGCCGCCCGCGGATTGGCTTTCACGCGCCGATCAAGGGCGGGTTACACGAAGCGTTGCTCGTCGCTCGCGATACCGGTTGCGACACGGTGCAAATCTTCTCGCGAAACCCACGCGGCTGGGCGGCTAAGCCTCTTACCGTTTCTGATGTCGCGCTGTTTCAGAAGATCCGCCGCGCCACAAAACTCACGCCCGTTGTCATTCATTGCAACTACCTTGTGAATCTGGCCGCTGCGGACGAAGCGATGCTGCAAAAATCGCGTGAGTCGTTTCGTGAAGAAGTAGAACGCGCAATTATTCTCGGAGTTGATTACCTGGTGGTACATCCCGGCAGCGCTCGCGGTTCGTGCGAAGCTGATGGCATTCGCACTTGTGCGACCAGTATCAAGATCGCCTGTCGCCGTCTGCCGTTCGGAAAGTTGCGCATACTTCTTGAAAACACCGCCGGGCAAGGTGAATGCATCGGTCATCGTTTCGAACATCTGAAGCAGATAATGGATGAGTGTCCCGGGATTCCCATCGGTGTTTGCTTCGATACGGCCCACGCATTCACCGCAGGCTACGACATCCGCGAACATGATGGACTTGAAGCTTTGCTCACGCGAATCAAGAAAACGGTCGGGACGAAAAACATTCGTGCGATTCACTTCAACGATTCGCGCGCTGCGTACAATTCCAGGGTGGACCGGCATTGGCACATTGGCGAAGGGCACATTGGCGCGGACGCGCTACGGCGGGTAGCGCAACATCCGAAGCTCGCGCACGCTGCCTTTATTCTCGAGACTCCATACGACGATCCGCGCGCCGACTTGAAGAACTTGCAGCTGCTGCGCTCGTTTGTTGAGGGGACCACTCAGACCTCTATTAACGGGACTGCGGGCGTCCCGCCCGCAACGCGCCGTAAGGTGCGAAGGGTTAGTTAGATTTCGCGTTGCGCGCTCATTTGGGGGCGGGACGCCCGCGGTCCCGGTGACGCGCTCCGAAGCTGTAGACAAATTCCCGTTGCTGGATTTAACATGCTCGCGTAATGATTAGGACAACGATTCATCCGCTCACCAACCTCCTTCTAACGGTGCCGCTTCTGCGCCGCGCATTCTGACGCGCGGTTTTAGCGGGGCGGCGACTTTCACGCACAACAAAATAGGTAACGCAAACTGTTAGTTTGCGATGCTGACGCAGAGAGAAGCGGCCTTTCTTGATCGAACTTGTCCGCTGATCCGCAAACTAACAGTTTGCGTTACGCCGCAGCGAAGTTTGCGTTACTAATGATTCGTGTTAAGTGTAAACACCGTTAGGAAAACATCATGGACGAAAAATATTTTCCCGAGAGTATAGAAAAGAAGTGGCAAGACAGGTGGAACCAGAGCAAAGCGTTTGAGGCGGTGGATGACGATCCGCGACCGAAGTTTTACAGCCTCGAGATGTTGCCTTACCCCTCAGGTTTCCTCCACATGGGCCATGTGCGCAACTATTCAATTGGCGACGCGCTCGCCTGGTACAAACGCCTGCAGGGTTTCAACGTGCTGCATCCGATTGGCTGGGACAGCTTTGGCCAGCCGGCGGAACAGGCAGCGATTAAACGTGGCGTAAATCCGCGCGATTGGACGGAAGAAAACATTGCCCACATGCGCGGGCAGCTGCAGCGTCTCGGTATCAGCTACGACTGGTCGCGCGAGATCGCCGCGCACCGCCCCGAATACTACAAGTGGGACCAGTGGTTCTTTCTGAAAATGTTTGAGCGCGGACTCGCTTATAAAAAGCGTTCGCCCGTGAATTGGTGTCCACGCGAAAGCACCGTGCTCTCGAACGAGCAGTCGTCGGGTGGCGTGTGTTGGCGATGTGGTGCGAACGTCGAGAAACGAGACCTGGAACAGTGGTTTGTAAGAATCACTGACTACGCCGAGCAGCTCGTTGAGGACATTTCCCAGATTGAGCAGAGCTGGCCGGAGAAGGTTTTGAAGCGACAACGCGACTGGGTAGGTCGCAGCGAAGGTGCGTACGTCGACTTCGCGCTGAAGGACTCCGACGCGAAGGTCCGCGTGTTCACGACGCGCATCGACACTATATTCGGTGCCACTGCGATCGTGCTTTCTGCGGAGCATCCGTTGATCGATCGGTTGCTGCCGGAATCGCCGTTGAAGAACGAAGTGATGGCATTTGCGGCGAAGGTGAAATCGGAAAA
>JBKPNP010000432.1:0-5053 GCA_046732775.1 Acidobacteriota bacterium | reverse complement strand
TCTGCTGCAACACTTCTGCGCGCGTCGCGCTATTCGTGTTGAGCGCGCTCACCAACGCTTGTCGTTCCTGAGCCGCGAACGTAACGCCGGTATGCGAAATCAACGTATCGACATAGCTCTCATTTGAAATCGCATCATAAGCAGCCTTAAACGCCGGCCGCTTCACCCACGAGTCGATGAACCAGTGCTTGTTCGAGGTGAGCTGTTGCGCCCACTCGCCCTTGCCAACGACCACATTGTAAGCAAGCGCCGAAGTGTCAGGTCCGAACTCCGCATACAGCGGGTGCCGTCCAAAACTGCTGCGATACAAGCTATCCACCAACCCGCCAGTTGCCTGGAATTCGATGGAGAAGAAGTAAGCAGCGCTGACGTTGATGGTGCGGCGCTCCACGCAGGCTGAATCCGCTCCGCACGCGAGTATTTGATCGCTCCAATAGTTAAAGCCATCGGCATCGGGCTCGCGTCCGAGGAAATCGAGGTAATGCTGGCGCACAAAATAATCAGGCGAATCGATTACGTTGCCGGCGATGAATACGTCGCGACTCGCCGTGAACATCGCATCAGTCTTGTTGGCTATTAACGAAAACGACTTGCTCTCGGGGCTGAAGTGATAGTTCCAGATTGTCGGCGTCACCGTATACAGGTTGTCAGTCTGGATGTTGTTGAAGCGATAGTAGCCTTCGCTGTCGCTAATCGTGCGCGCGGATTGGCCACCGCTCAAACTGAGCGATACGCCTGCGAGCGGCCGGCCGTCGTCCGTCGTAATGCGACCACTGATGAAGGCGGGTGCCGCAGTCGGCGTCGCTGTTTCGTCAGCACCGATGTCAGGCGTGGTGACCGAACGCGTTTCATTATCGAAGTCGTTCGTCGTTCCCGGTTCCGGAGCACCGGTGTTATTGGCCGGACTGGTTATCGGAATGTGCAGGTTAACGGTCGCCGCGGTTCCGTTGGGTACTCCAAACAGCGGGTTCGCGGAAACACTATTTGCATCCTGACCAGTGGCTGCCTGCCAATTGGCCAGCGTTAACTGATCGATGGCATTGAACAGTCCGACGAAGCCTCCGGTGCCGCTAGCGAAGAGATCGTTGAAGTTTGACGTCAGTCCAGCTGGATTGATCGTGGTACCGGCCAATGAAATCGCGTAATTCTTGCCGGCCCCCGAACTGTTGCTGCGCGCATTCCAGAAGATGTTATCCAGATAACTGCGCGTGCTGGTGAGCGCGCTGCCGTTGAAAGCGAAAGTGCTTGACGAGGAAGCGACACCCGAGCCGCCAATGTAAACGCTGTTGTAGTAGTAATTGACGACGGTCGTTCCGGCGCCGCCGGCCGCGCCCTGAATATCCCTGATACCAATAATACTCAGGCCGCTGGTAATCGAATTGCCGGCAGCGTCAATGCCCAGGCGAATCATGTTGTTGCGGACTGTGCCGCTGACCGGGGTGGCGGCCACAGATGATCCGCGTTGCACGATCCCCCACAACTGGCTCGTATTGTCGCTGGACGTGTTCGAGATCGAGTGGATGAAATTTCGTTCGATCACGTTGCTGTTTACGTTGGTGGTGGGCGGGAGAGTCAGATCCATCGCGTAGATCGAAGTCTGGGCCGCGCCGGAGCTGTTGCTCAGCGAGTGGATAGTGTTTCCCGCGATCACACTCGAGTTCGTGGCGCCGCTGCCGATGTTGACAGTGATGCCGCTGCTCACCACCGTAGCCGGGAAATTGGAATTGCCAATCAGATTACGGATCGTGTTGCCGCTCATTGAAACAGCGGGCAGTGCGGTTTGAATGCCATACATAACATAGCTGCCCACCTGATTATCGGTAATCGCTCCGGCCGCGGTCGGTCCACCAATGGTGTTGTTATTGATGGTTTCGGTGGACGTTGAAACGGTATTGATGAGCAGTCCGCGGAAGCCAACTGTCGTTCCCGTGCCCCCGGAATTGATGGTAATGGCTCCGATGTTATTGTTCGACACATTGCCGGAACTCAGGCTGAAATCGTAGATACCTATAACCGGAGCGTTGGACGCCGTCGTCGATGTCTCGTTGATCACGATCGTAGACGATCCGTCGAGACTCCCGATCTGGTTGCCGGATAAATTTCCGACATCGAACAGGCCAGAGGTGGTGCCGAGCGCAATGGCGATAAACGGGGAAGACAGTGAGCTCGTGGAATTTTGACTGCTGGTTTGGTTAATGCCGGAAATGACATTGCCCTGAACGCTGGTAGCGGTGGCGTTACTTGCCGCCGCCAGATCGAGACCACGGAATTCATTTGAAGAGCCGGAAATCGTGGTGGTTCCGGTGCCATTCGCCGCGCCGAAACCGACTATGTTGTTGCGAATCGTGTGGAAGTTTCCATTTGTGCCGGTACTACCTGACAGCGTGATTCCGGCATAGCGCAGGGCCGTCGCGGTAAACACGCGTGGCGCGGTTTGGTAAATGCGGTTGTTTTGAATTGTCCAGTTGAGATTGCCGGTGCGCAGATCGATGCCCGTAACAGACACGCCGCCGATACCGAAGAAATCGAATATGTTATTACCGTTAATAACGTTGTCGCGGTTGATCGTGCCGTTGTTGGTAGTGGTGCCAAGTCCGGTTATGGCTTTAACCGGCAGATTGGCGCCGGCAGGACCGACGTTGTTCAGCGTGATCGTATTGTTGTTGTTTCCAACAATGTTCGTGCCGACAGCGGGCGAAGTGCTGATGAGAATAGTGCCGCCGGCGGTAGCGCCTACGCCCACCGTCGATGAACCCTGAATGGAACAGTTCGTCAGCGTATTGTTTTGCGCGCCGTTGATAAAGCGAATCGTACTAGTGCCTGCGGTAGCGGATACCGTGGTATTGGAAAACGTTAGTGAGTTTCCGCCTGTATTCAAGCCGTTGATGGTGACGAAGTCTGCGCCATTGAGATCAATCAAGGGACTGCCGCCTGCGATCGCGCCGGAGACCGTACGCACGCCGCTTGGCGCGAGGTAAATCGACGTATAAACCGCACCGCCTGAACCACTGGCATTCAATACTGCCGGAACGGTTTCAGTTGTATTGCCGAGTACGAAAACATTGATGGCCGCCTGATGCGTGCCGGCATTGATCGCGTCGAACGCAGCTTTGACCGTCGGATAGTCAGTGGGACCTGCTGTTCCCGCTGTCGCTGTAACCGTCACGGGACCAGCCGATACCGGCGGGGTTGGTGATGCAACGGGTGTTGGCGTTGGGGTCGCGGTTGGTGTCGGTAGCGGAGACGGAGTACAAGTCGCAAACTTGAATGAGCCGACGCGCGTGTTCCAGGCGGCGCTGGAGGTTGCCGAGTAAAACTCGTGCGTATGATAGAAGGTGCAGCCGTCCGTCGGATCAACGAACATCGAGCTGTAGTCGCCCCAACGTCCCGAGGTACTCGTTTGATGTCCAGTGCCTGGCGTCATCACCGCCTCACCCTGTGCGAGGGTGTTCAGCGGATCACCAGCCAATCGTCCTGCATAACGAATACCCGGATCGAGAGTAGTACTCGAAGTGCTATATCCAATTGAAAGATTGCCCTGACGATCGACGTTCAAGCTGGGCATCCAGCGCCACAATCCATCCCCGCCATTATTGAATGTTTGCTGCTGCGCGGGTGTGACGGGAATGGTATTGCCAGTCACATTGAACTGGTACCAGCGAACCGCCGTTGGGCCAGTGCCTGCCTGATTGTTATTGATCGTGTGACACGCGTAGATCGATTCCACCCCGCTGAGATTTTGATAGACGAGCGGGTACATCAGCTTATCGCCGAGCGTGTCGAGAAATTGCGTGGTGGTAGCCGTGCCATTCGGTACGATGGACGTGTCGCCGGTATTATCGAAGGCGTCCACGAAATTGTTCACCGCGATCGTCCCGTCCGCGGCGTGTGTGGCGCCGACGCCGAAAGTGGAATTCGCAGGTGTTACAAAGTCGGCGTGGAAGCGCCGTACAAAAACCTGGTTTTCTATCGTGCCGCCCGCACCGGAGCTGTTAATACTCATAAACATTTCGGGTTGGCCTGCAGCCGGCGAATTACCGGTGCGCAAGGTGGCGGGCAGAAGACTATATTCGGCGCCGATGTCTGCCGGTGTAATAGTGAAGGCGATGGTATTCGCCGGACCACCGTTCACCATCTGCGCGCGATCGAGTGCATATACGCGGACGCCGTTGAAGGTCGTGTTAGTGCTGAACATGTTTACCGACATGTAATAGGCGTCGGGCCAGAGTCCAAACTTTGGATAATCGCCGAGGAAGTTGTTGTTCGCAGGATCGATCTGCACGGCATAGAGCCAGTAACCGCCGCTGACGGGGTCGCTGGTCTTGGACACACCGATGCACTGATAAAACGAGGTTCCGGGAAAACCGGGGAACGCGAAGTCACTAACGACCCAGCGATCGGAAATGTGATCGTAGAACACAATGCCGTCACCGCCGTTCACGTTGCTGCCGCAGGGCGTGCTCGTGCCCATCGCCGAGAAGAATGAATTGTAGGTAATCGGCCCTGCCAACACATTGCCGGCTTTGTCGTGAATTCGAATTGAAGAGTTGACTGACTGCATGTAGTGGTTCGGCCCAACGTCGCCATCGGTGTCCGGCGGTAAGCAGCCATTGCAGGCGAGGTTCGAATTCATGCCGGCGAATGTTTGTGTGGGCGCAGGCATGTTTAGTGATGGCGCGGATATTCGCGACTGCCCAATCGGGTCCGACTCTGCCGGTATCAGTCCAGGCTGCGGCGGATATCGCATCAGGCGCGTCTCTTCGTCGTGCTCCTCGCTCGGCGGTATGTAAGGAAGATCGCGCAGATCTCGATCCTGCGAAATGGGGCCGACGAGTTGTACGATGTCCGGTTTTAGTTTCGACTCCTGAACTTGCGGCTCCTGCAGTGAGCCAGTCACGGAATTCTGCCAACTGCCGTCAGGGCGGCGTAAAGACTTGTTCAAAGAGCCGGCATAATCAGGTGTGGCTCCTGCCGATGACCGGCGGAACGCTCGAGGAGTGCGGGCGCTGTTCAGAGACTTTGCCGAGACGATCTGTTTGGTGTTTGCTCGCCG
>JBKPNP010000431.1:0-7979 GCA_046732775.1 Acidobacteriota bacterium | reverse complement strand
GGCAAACGTAACCCGGCGTGGACCCCGTTCATGGACATGGGCGACCACGTGATCGTGATCAACGCCCGCCAGGCGGTGCTCAAGGGCTCCAAGCTTGATCAGAAAATGTACCGGCATCACACGCGTTACCCGGGCGGGTTGCGCGAAGTTTCCGCTGCCGACATGTTTGCCAAGCGTCCGGACCGGGTGATAACGCTCGCCGTCCAGGGCATGCTGCCCAAGAATAAACTGGGCAAGGCGATGGCCAAGAAGCTGAAGGTTTACGCCGATGGCGAACACCCACACAGCGCCCAACGCCCTCAGGCTCACACGCTCACCCCTCGTCAGTCGAAACAATCAAAACAAACCGAAGCTTAAGAACGAATTGTTATTAAAGAGGACGATCTAACTGTGGCTGAAATTCAATACTACGGAACGGGACGAAGAAAGTCGGCAACTGCGCGAGTTTATCTGAGATCAGGTGGCGGCGAATTCCTTATCAATCGCAAAGCGTTTGACACCTACTTCCCCAACGAAACTCTGCGCATGATCATTCGTCAACCGTTGCAGTTGACTGAAACAGCCAGCAAGTTTGATATTTTGATTAACGTTCGCGGCGGCGGCCCGGCTGGCCAGGCGGGTGCAATTCGCCACGGCATCACGCGGGCGCTGCTCGAATACAATGCTGACCTTCGTCCAGCTCTCAAACAGGCAGGATTGGTCACCCGCGATCCGCGCATCAAGGAACGCAAGAAATACGGCCAAAAGGGTGCTCGCAAGCGCTTCCAGTTCTCGAAACGTTAAAGAGAACTTCGGAATTCGGATTGCGAATTTCGAATTGGAAACCGCCGTTGTTGTTCAGAGGCTTTACTGCGAGTTGATTGACAGAAATTCGAAATCCGCAATCCGAATTCCGAAATTCTCAAATCCATTGCCATAACCAGGATTGGTTGCTCTTCATCGGTGAAGGGCCCCGCAGTTATGGTGAGTACACTAAACCAGTTCACTGCAAAGGAGATTAAAGTTTGGTTTCGGTTACGATGAAAGAACTTCTGGAGGCCGGCGTACACTTCGGCCACCAGGTGAGGCGCTGGAATCCGAAGATGAAGGAATACATCTTTGGCGAGCGCAACGGCATTTACATTATTGACCTGCAAAAAACCCAGCGCATGTTTCGCGACGCGCTCGGCTTTGTTTCCGGCGCCATCGCCGAAGACCGCGGCAAAACAGTGCTCTTCGTCGGCACGAAGAGACAGGCGCAGGATGCGGTCCGTGAAGAAGCGGAGCGTGCCGGACAGTATTACGTTAATCAGCGCTGGCTCGGCGGTTTGTTGACCAACTTCCAGACCGTTCAGAAATCAATTAAGCGTCTGAAAGATCTCGAAGCGATGCAGACCGACGGCCGCTACGAGAAGCTTACGAAGAAAGAGCGCATCAAGCTGGATCGCGAGCGCGAGGGGTTGAACAAGAACCTTTCCGGCATCAAGTCGATGAACCGCCTGCCTGACATCGTTTTCATTATCGACGTCAGGAAGGAAGAGATTGCGGTCGCTGAAGCTAATCGGCTCGGCATCCCCATCGTGGCTGTGGTTGATACCAACTGCTCGCCTGAAGGAATCGATTACGTAATCCCCGGCAACGACGATGCGCTGCGCGCAGTTCGCCTCTTCGCTTCACGAATTGCGGACTCGATCGTTGAAGGACAGCAGATAGCGACTGAAGGCGGAGTGGTTGCGCAAACTGAGGAAGGCGCAGTCGGCGAGACTGCTGCAGAAGGCCAAGC
This sequence comes from Acidobacteriota bacterium, assembly GCA_046732775.1. Lineage (GTDB taxonomy): Bacteria > Acidobacteriota > Blastocatellia > Pyrinomonadales > Pyrinomonadaceae > PSRF01. Next base: position 6,217 of record JBKPNP010000431.1, on the reverse strand, counting down.
CCAAGCTAGCGTACCGACTGACGCGAGCGCCGCACCGGCAGAGGCCGCCCCTGCGGCTGAACCTGCTGCCGAGACAGTAGCGCCCGAACCGGAAGCAGCTACTGCGGAAACCCCAGAGACGCAGGTGGATGAAGGCGTCGAATCAGTTGTCGCCGCCAGCTAAACCCCAGGCATTTAGATTTTCATTAACCGGCGAGCGCAGCCTTCAAAGCGGACTTCCGCCGGGCTGCGCTTTTCATTGAGTTGAATGTCCGACAAACTTTAGTTTGTCGTGTTCACCACAGAGACAGCGACAAACTGAAGTTTGTCGGACACCGCACTATTAATCGGAGAATTTTGTAATCATGGCAGACATCACAGCAGCAGCAGTCAAACAGCTTCGCGAGAAGACAGGCGCCGGCATGATGGAGTGTAAGAACGCCCTCGTCGAAGCTGAAGGTAATCAGGACCAGGCCGTCGACATTTTGCGCAAACGCGGACTGGCGTCAGCTAAGAAGCGCGAAGGCCGCATCGCCGCCGAAGGCATCGTTGGTTCCTACATCCACATGGGCGGCAAGGTCGGCGTGCTTGTCGAAGTAAACTGCGAAACTGACTTCGTCGCGCGCGGTGAAGAGTTTCAGCAACTCGTGAAAGACATCGCGATGCACGTTGCCGCGGCCGAGCCGAGGTTCGTGTCGCGCGATGAAGTTGCCGCAGCCGATCTCGACAAAGAGCGAGAGATTGCGCGGGCGCAAGCGAAGAACGATCCCAAGAACGCGAACAAGCCTGACCAGGTGATCGATAAGATTGTCGAAGGCCGTCTCAATAAGTTTTACGAAGAGAGTGTGCTGCTCGATCAGCCCTTCGTAAAAGACCCGGCCAAAACGGTGGGCGAATTGGTGATAGACAAAGTCGCCAAGACTGGCGAGAAGATTACGATTCGCCGGTTCCAGCGGTACAAGATGGGCGAGGGCCTCGAGAAGCGCGAAGAAGATTTCGGCAGCGAAGTAGCTTCGTTAGTCAGCTAGTCGTCCTGAGGGCGCGGATCGGTTTGCTCCGCGCCTTCATTCGCAGTCCCACGTTTGTTCTCTAGTGAAATGACCAGCACCGAAAGTTCTAACGCAAATACTACCGGCCAGGTTTACCGGCGTGTATTACTGAAGATTTCCGGTGAAGCCCTGATGGGCGAGCAAAACTACGGGATTGACGTAGACGTCGCGCGCATGGTCGGGGAGGAATTGAAGGCCGTCCAGCAGCTAGGCGTGCAAGTCGCTGTGGTTGTAGGCGGCGGAAACATCTTCCGCGGCGTTTCCAAAAGCGCCGGGAATATGGATCGCTCCGCTGCAGACTATATCGGCATGCTGGCGACGGTGATGAACGCCGTCGTTTTGCAGGATGCGCTGGAGAAGCTTGGCGTGCAAACGCGCGTGATGTCGGCCATCGATATTCCGCAATTGGCTGAGCCGTTTATTCGACGTCGCGCCGTGCGCCACCTCGAAAAGAACCGCATCGTTATCTTCGCGGCCGGCACCGGCAATCCCTACTTCACCACCGATTCGGCCGCGGCATTGCGCGCGCTCGAAATCAAAGCAGACGTTATATTGAAGGCGACGAAAGTCGAAGGCGTTTACACGGCGGACCCGATGAAAGATTCGGCGGCGGTGCGCTACGATTCCATCACCTATCAACAAGTGCTCGAGCGACAGTTGAAAGTGATGGACGCCTCCGCCATTTCGCTTTGCATGGACAACAACCTTCCTATCGTTGTTTTCAACATGCGCCAGCCGGGGAACATAACCCGCGTGATAAGCGGCGAAGCTGGCGTCGGCACTAAAGTTTGGGTTGGGGAATAAGTTTCAAGTTTCAGGTTCAGAGGTTGAGAGTGAGGTTCCCTTCTGACTCGAAAGTTGAAAGGCCTGAACTTGGAACTTGAAACTTGAAACTATCTTTCGGAGTTTATTATGAGCGAGCAGGCTGTAATTAAAGAGACGCGACCGCGTATGGATACGGTCATCGAGGATTTCCGCCGCAAGCTGGCGACGGTTCGCACCGGACGAGCAGCCGTAAGTTTGCTCGATTCGGTAATGGTCGACTATTACGGCACCGCCACACCGCTCAGCCAGATGGCTTCGGTGCATGCTCCAGAGCCGGCAATGTTGACGGTTCAGCCGTGGGACCAAACGCAGGTGGCGCCGATCGAGAAAGCGATTCGCTCCGCCGACCTCGGCCTCAATCCCTCTAACGACGGCAAGCTGGTGCGCATCCCGATTCCACCGCTCACCGAAGAACGGCGCAAGCAGCTCGCGAAGCAGGTGCACGAGATCGCCGAAGATCATCGTACTGCGGTAAGAAATATTCGCCGTGATGCGAACGAACGCCTGAAAAAGATGTTGAAGGACAAACTGATTTCCGAGGACAACGAGCGCGACGGCCTCGATGAGGTGCAGAAACTTACCAACACCTACATCGGCAAGATCGATGAACTCTCAAAAGCCAAAGAGCACGAACTAACCAGCGTTTAGTCCTACCAAGACCACAAAGTAGGAGGGCCGCCCTTGTTCAAGGGCGGCCCTTCTGATTTAGTTAACAACGTCCGCCTCATCGGCCATCACGCCGTTAATTTGGAATTTGGAAAACATCGTCACCGAGCGTTTGATTCAGCTTGATGTCTTTGACTTTATACTCGGCGAAGAAAGCTCCCTGGGGCATTTCCAGGCGCTGGGTGAATTCAGACGCGACTAGCACCCCGTCAATTTCTTTGAACTTCTTGTGCTCCGTCCCAAAGTTGTAACCGTTGTAGGGAATCATGAAAGTCATAACCCGTCCGGTTGCCATGTCGACGTAGTAATCCGTCGTATTGCCTTCCGAATCGACAATGCGAAAACCGCGCTGTTTCTTTTTGTCGGGCAAGGCGGAGACGGTGTAACCCGGCTGATCGTATTTCGGCAGGACGGCCAAGCCGAACTTACTTGCCGGCGGCATATCAACTCCGGGCAATGAGCTATACGAACGCTGACCGTCGTAGATCTGCTTGAAAGCTACAGCCGGGCGCGCGTCAATTTCCAAACGCACTTTGTCACCTGACAACACCAGAATGAATCCGCCCGGAATCGACTGCGTGGAGTTTGGTGCGTAGAGATCAACTGAACCTCGAAGGACGGTGCTCTTGAGGTTCTTATAATTATCGCCACCTTGTGCGGCGAGCGCGGCGCGCGCCAGTTCAATGGGGGTAGAGCTGGCGGTAATCGGTGCCGCAGCAATTGGTGCGGCTGTCTCCGTAGGCTTAGGGGCCGGCTCCGCAGTCTTTGCGCTGTTCTGTGCGGCGACGCCGAGTGAAACTGTTCCGAGGAGCGTAGCCACTGTAAGTGACTTGAAGAGAGTTTTGTTCATGAGTAAGTCCTTTAGTAATTCGTTGCGCTGTTTTGTAAGTTTGCCTCATCGAAACCCGGCAAACGCATTCCGCCGATTAGAAGTTGAAGCGCACCTGGGCCGTAACCCTGCGGTTGCCGGCGCCGCTGCCGCCACCTGCCCCGCCGCCGCCTCCGAAACCGCCGAAGCCACCAAAGCCGCCGTTGAGTGAAAGGCTTTGGCCGAAGAACGGTGACGACAAGTTGCCGTTGGGCGGCGCCAGGTTCACGTGATTCAAAACGTTTTGGAAGTTCAGTGAGAACTGCATGCTGTAGCGCTTGGCTTCGGCGCCGGCGCCGCCGCCTCCCGGAGGGCCACCGATACTTGCCAAGCCACCGCTGCCGCCGCGCTGTGCACCACCACCACCGGCGTTGGGAATTCGCGGCACGTTTCCGGCGCCACCGCGTCCTGCACCGCCGCGCCCACCACGCGTACCACCAGCTGGTTGCTGTCCCTCCGGGGCTGCCTTGCTGGTTGCCGCGGAATGGATCGTGCCGAAGTTCCAGGTCTTGCTTATGCGCATGTTAACCGACACGAAACCAGGACCTTTTCCGTAGTTGCGAGGGATAAGCGCCTCGCCAACGGCCGGCCGCAAATTGAAGTTGCCGAATGGCGTGCAGACAATATTCGGGCCCGGGTTGTTGCAATCAGTACCGGCCGGAGCAAACGAAGGACGCTCGGTGAAGACGCGATCAGTATTAGTGTCCTGACCGGTCGTGATATTGAATGGCGCACCACTGCTTGCCACGATGAACGGGTTCAAACTCACCTGCCACCAGGGCAAGTTCAAGGTACCCGCGAAAGTGAAGCGATGCCGCACATCGAACGCAGCGCGTCCAAATTCGCCGGACATGTCGTAGGAATTCGCCGGGAACAACGAGCCGCCCTGGCCATCGGTATCGTTTGTCGTTTTACTCAAGGAGTAACTCGAGAAGAACGTCAGGGCGCGGCTGAAGCGATTATTGAAACCGATGAACAGCTGGTTTTGATTAAACCGGCCGCTCGACTCGTACTGGTAAATGTCCCCGATGTTACCGAATGGACGTTGATTGAGCGTGCCCGGTATCGGCGCGTTGATGTCACGCGCGCGAATCACGTGTTGAATGCGAATCAGGAACAGTCCGGCAAATAACGTGAAGCGTTTCGGTAACTGTCTTTCGACCTGTGTGCCGCCGAGGTAAACCACCGGCGCCTGCAGATCGTCAGCCACGCGCCAGGTAATATTGCGACCAAGTATGCTCAAGCTAGCTGTCGGCGGCAGATTTGGAAATGAATCCAGCGGCGACGAGATGGGCGGCACAAACTGACCATTCGCCGTATAGAGCGGAAGCTCACTGACGATAAAATTCTGCTGGTTGACGTTATTAAAACGATTAGCCTGCAGCGTGCTGTTTTCACTAAAGCGATTGTAGAAGACGCCACCGCCAGCACGAATTACCATCTTCGGCGGTTTCGCGCTGTTCGCTGCACCCGGCGACCAGGCGACCGCGAGACGCGGCGCGAAATTCAAACTGCTCTTGATGTTTGTTTGGCCTTCGTAGCGTAGACCATAGCTGAAAGTCAGATTCGGTCTGACGCGCCAATCGTCCTGCGCGTAGATGCCGTAATCGGTTTGGCTGACGCTGGCTAGCGGATCGCCGGCTGCCATGCTGAATTGAGAAGGACCGCCACCAATGGCGCGAATCTGCGTCGGCGTTAAGCCGAGCTGTTGGCCTAACAGGGTGCGGCGATACCGTTCCAAACTGTCGACAAATATTGGCTGGCTGGTGATGGGCTGATTGTTCGCGTCGAGTGTCGGCACGAGCGCTCCAGTAAACGTGTAGGTGCCGCCAAAGTTGTTCGGATTAATATCCGAGATGTGCACGCCGCGCAGACGTCCACCAAACTTGAACGCGTGATTCCCTCTTGAGTAGGCCAGGAAATCCTGCAACTCCCAGGTGTTCCGCGTGTTCAAAGTGTTTCCGATTTGGGCACTGCCGCCAATAAACGAGTTGCTGACGTTGAGCGCCGGTATCGAGGTATCGGCGTCAGTATCATTAACCTGGTGCGTAAACTGGAACTTCACTTCGTTGATCATCGAAGCGTTCAAGACTGCAGTTTCCGTCAGCTGAATGTTCTGCTGTCTGAACGATGAATCATAGGCGCGTTCGGGCAGGGAAAATCCACCGACGCCTGCATTCGTGGTCGCTGAACGGTTAAAGCTATAACGCGCGATCAGCGTGTTGTTGGTGTTGATTTGGTAGTCCAGGCGCGGGCTGATGCTGAGGTTGCGTCTCGGCACAACCACGCCGAATCCGAGATCAACGGGCACCAGATTCGCATCGAGTACCGTGGCCTTCACCAACTCGTTATCATCAACTTCGCGTCTTTCGAAGTCGATAAAATAAGACGCCTTCTTCTTCACCAGCGGGCCGCCAAGGCTGCCGCCATACTGCCTCACCTGGAAGGGGGCACGCTTGGGTGAACTGGTGGCAAACGGATTGCGCGAGTTAAAGCTCTCGTCCTGAAAATTGAAGAACGCACTGCCGCGAGTCTTGTCGGTGCCCGGCCGGGTCAGAATATCGATACGACCCGAGGGCTGATCGTTTTCCGCGGCAAACGGATTCTGGTTGATACGAATTTCACGAATCGAATCCTTGGAAGGCAAGCGGCCGCCTGAGAAGCCGTCGACAAAAATTTGTCCCCCGTTCGGGCCCATCGACGGGCCGGCCAGGGCCTGCAACGCTGCCGCCAATTCATCGGGATCGTCCGGCAAGGCATCGAGATCTTTTCCGGTAATCAGAGTTTGGTTGGCGTTGTTCGTGGCTTCGGTGCTGAGTGGAGTCTCGGC
>JBKPNP010000430.1:0-9176 GCA_046732775.1 Acidobacteriota bacterium | reverse complement strand
CGGAAGGCGCTTCGTTAAGGCGGTCACGCAACCAACGCAAAGCCCCTTTCCATGGACTTTGATACGAGTACAAACCCTGACGAAACGTCAGCTGACCACTGACACCGTTAAAGAACCCGTCGCAAACTTCTTTCGGCAATTCACCGAACGCGAGTTTTGCGTCGGCATTGAAATGCTTAACAACGGCAAGCAGCGCGCTACGCAGGTACGCCGAGCCTTGTCGATCAACCGGGCCCATGAATGGCAGCTTGTCAGCGTTGAGCGTCGCGTCAGCGATCAACTTCGCCGGATCGATTTCGAGGACTGTGCCCAAACCATGACAGCGTTTGCAGGCGCCGTAGGCAGAGTTGAAAGAGAACGAACGCGGCTCGAGCGGCGGCACGTTGATCCCGCAAATCACGCAGGCCATGCGTTCGGAGTAGAGTTTTTCGTCGCCGTCAACGACCGAAACCAGCACGGCGCCGCCCGTGAGTTTCAAGGCGGTGCGAATCGAATCGCTCAGTCGTTCCTTAATTCCGGGTTTGATTAGCAGCCGATCGACGACCGCCTCGATCGAGTGGTTGCGGCGCTTATCGAGCCTGATCTCTTCGTCGAGCGATAGCAGCTCGCCGTCCACGCGCGCGCGCAAGAACCCGTCTTTCGCCAGTTTCTCGAGCTCTTTCTTGAACTCTCCTTTTCGGCCACGGACGATTGGCGCGAGAATCATCACGCGCTCGCCTTCAGTCAGCCCGAGTACATTTTGACCAATTTGCTCGACACTCTGGCGCGTGATCGCGGCGCCGCACTTGTGGCAATGCGGCAGGCCAATCGAAGAAAACAGCAGTCGCATGTAGTCGTAAATTTCGGTGACCGTGCCCACGGTTGAGCGCGGACTGCGTGAAACCGTTTTCTGTTCGATGGAGATTGCTGGAGACAGCCCGTCAACTGAATCCACATCGGGCTTTTCCAGTTGATCTAGAAATTGGCGGGCGTAGGCGGACAACGATTCAACGTATCGGCGTTGGCCTTCTGCATAAATCGTGTCGAAAGCGAGTGATGACTTGCCGGAACCGGAAAGACCCGTGATCACTGTGAATTGATCGCGCGGAATATCGACGTTGATGTTTTTGAGGTTGTGCTGGCGCGCCCCTCGAACTGTAATGCGATCAATTCCCATGGTACGGCGACAAAAGCTCGTCTGCTGCTACAGAAGCGAATATTGGAGAGTAGCGAACCAGTCATTCTAGCCGAGCCGCTCTGCGTTGAGCAACTTACCCATCCGGAAGGTAGTGTCGTCATTTCAAAACCTCTGTGCAGTCTTTGTGACCTCTGGGTCTCGGTAGTGGATTTTTGCATAGCGAATTCACCACGGAGACACAAAGCACAAAGGACGCCACAGAGGAAAACTGAAATGCGGCACTGTCATCGGGACAGGTTTATGTCCTATCCGGGAGTTCTACCGCATCGCCGATACGGTCCGGAATCATTGACCCGTCCCAGTCGCCAGCTTAAAATCACGCCCTCTCACTATCTCCTCAGCTTTCGCTCCCGCCCGGAGAAAGGCGTTTCCATGTCCTTCCCGGTTGATTCGCAACTCTGGTCTCACAACCAAATTCTGTTCGCACTATCGCGTCAGCAGTATCCGCTTCTGTTTTCGAATTTAGAGGTGGTTCAGCTCCCGCGCGGCAAAGTGGTTTTTCATCTGGCCGAGCCAATTAAGAAAGTGTTGTTCGTCGCCAGCGGCATGGTCTCGTTGTTGGCGACAACTGAGGACGGCTCAACCACTCAGGTTGCAATGATCGGCAATGAAGGACTGATTGGAATTCCCGCCGTGCTGGGAATAAGCAAGGCGCCGTATCAGGTTACTATTCAAATTCCGGGACGAGCGATGGCGGTCAAGGCAGAGATTTTGGTTGAGGCCTTTCGGCAGCCGGGGCCACTTCAAGACATTCTGCTGCGTTACTTACACTCGCTGATTTCCCAGATTTCACAATCCGCCGCCTGCAATCGCTTTCATACCGTGGAAGAAAGACTATGCCGCTGGCTGTTGGTGAGCCGCGATCGGGCAAACAGCAATCACCTGCCGCTGACGCAGGAAGCGTTGTCTTACATGCTTGGAGCTCCGCGCACGAATGTGACGAAGGCGGCGACTGCGCTGAAACGAGCGGGACTTATCAAGTATCAACGGGGCGACATTGAAATTCTTAACCGGCTGGGGCTCGAGCAAAGAGGTTGCGAGTGTTACCGCGTCATCTCTGAACATCTGGGTGCATTTCGCGCGGCTTAGGTCGGGCGACGGTTAAAACGATTCACGCCAGGCTGCACTTTATTTGTTGCGTTTCCGCGATCTTTTGAGAATTGTCGCAAACGCGACAGACGACTTTTCCAACAGCAGTCTATGCTGCGCCCGCCTTTCGGAAAATCTGAATCTCACGCTTGGCCTCCGGCAAGAAGATGAACAAGGTGTAGGGTGTGGATGTAAGAATCCAGCGGGTTATCGCTCTCATTGAAGAAAAGCCTCAGCAAGAGTTTTCCCTCGCAGTGATGGCCCAGGTCGCCGGTCTGTCGGCGTCGCGCTTCCGTCATAAATTCAAATCCGAGGTCGGGGTGACGCCGATCGTCTATATACAAACGCATCGGCTGCGATTGGCCAAAGATCTGCTCACGGCTAATCATCTCACCGTCAAAGAAGTAAAGGCCGCGGTCGGAATCACCAGCGACAGTTATTTCACGCATCAATTCAAACGAGCATTCGGTATCCCGCCTTCACGTTCGCGCACCTTTTAACCACACAAAAATCGGCCGCGGGTTTACGCGATTAAACGCGGATCAGAAATGCAAGCGCGTCAACCTTCGTCGTGCGTCAGCTTAACCACGCGAGTTTGATCTATCCCGTGCTTGTCGCTTGAAATCGCAGTCAAGTTTTTCCTTAGCCACATCGAGCAACTGCCAGCCACATCGAGCAAGTGCCAGCCACATCGAGCAAGTAATAGCCACTTCGAGCAAGTGAAGACTCTTGAATTCGGTTGGTCCAAATCCTAACTTGCTCGCACTATGGAAAACACAAAAAGCAAGCTCGCAAGAGCAGTCGAAATCGCCACCAATCTTTCGATCATCGCGGTAGCCCTGATCGGCGCCACCGTGCTCGTCAAGAATTACCTGTTGCGCCCGGCCTTGCCGATAGCGTCAGCCGTCCGCACCGAGACGCCTGCCAATGGACCGCGCGATAGCTCACGGCCTGATCGCCAGACGCCCAGCGGACCGACCGCCGGGACTCAAATCTCGCTACCCGGCGTTAACTGGAACGACAGCGATCAAACCGTCGTCCTGGCTCTCTCAAACAAATGTCACTTCTGCACTGAGAGCGCGCCCTTCTACCAAAAACTGACGCGAGAGCTTGCTGACCAAAAGAAAGTGCGCGTCCTGGCCGTGTTTCCGCAAGACACCAGCGAAGGCAAGAAGTATCTCGACGGCCTCAACGTTCCGATTACCGAGGTCGCGCAAGCAACGCTCGACTCGCTGGGCGTGCGCGGTACGCCGACCCTGGTCCTCGTGGATAAGAGCGGCAAGGTCGAACAATCGTGGGTGGGCCGGCTGACCGCCGAGCGGGAAACGGAAGTGTTTAGTCGCGTTAAGAGTTAATGCCTTTAACTGTTGCCTGATTCAGGAGGCCGAAAGATGAAAAGAGCACTCTTACTGATGGTCATGGCCGTGCTGGTCGCGTGGCTGGCGCAAGGCTCGTCCGCGAATTACAAGCGCGAGCCCGCTGCGAAAGCGCCGGCGCTCAACGCTGCTCCGGCCGCACCGGCGGCGCTGCCAAACGCGCCTTTGCCGCAAGACTCGTGTTGCGCCGATCCGAACCAGACTGATCCGCATTACGAATGCTTTTCCGGCGCCTGTTACCAGGTTTCCGGATGCGGCACCAGCGTCGACTGCGCCTCATGCGGTTGCAGCCCCGACGACGAGTGGACCTGTCTCAACAACGGCGGCTCCTGGGACTCGTATTCCTGCACCTGTGAATACAGCTGCGATCCTTACGGCACACAACAACAGTCATGTCTCAGCGAGGGCGGCTACTGGGACGCCTATAACTGCATTTGTGATTACGGCACCGGTTGCGACCCAACAGGTTCGCAGCGGCAGGCCTGTCTCGATGCCGGCAGGCAATGGAGTGATATCAGTTGCACCTGCGGAGATACGGACGTTTGTGTTTGCGATGACGAAGAAATGGTCGGCTACGACGAGTATTCCTACGGATACTGCGACGGCTACTACTACTACTACTGCACCGACACTTATTACGACTACTACCAATACTGCGACGGCACCTGTGGTCCAAGGTCGTGGACCGAAACATATACCGATTGCTACCCGGCGGATTACTGCGGCGACTGGGGCGGCGGCGGCGGCGGTGGTGGCGGCGGCAGCTGCTGGGACACAGGCGATTGCTGGTGTGACGACTGGTGGGGTGTCTGCTGCGAGTACGACTACTGCTATGAGGAAGAAGAGTATGTCTACTAAGTCTGCAGCCGAGCCCTGCGAGCAAGCGAGAAACGTGGAAGGTCACGTTAGGAGGTTAGTGATGCCAAAGAAGATTGCACTAATGCAGTTAGCCGTGCTCCTGCTGTTGGGAGGCGCCAGCGTGTTGGCCCAGAAGGCCGACAACAAAGCGGCGAAACCCAGGATCACGCTGCATGACCAGGCAAAAAAATCCGGCGGCAAGTTCATCATGCGATACAAGCCGAGCCGAGGGACGGTCTATCCCAACATCGAAGAGCTTGCTAAGCGCAGCGACCTAATCGTGGTGGGAAAGGTCCTCAGTCATAAGGCCAATCTGACGCCGGACGAGCGGTCTATCAATCAGGATTTTCTCGTGAAGGTTCAGGAGCTAATAAAAGGAGACCTGCCGAAGGGGCGTTCAATCCTGCTCACTTTGCGCGGCGGTACCCACCGCTTTCCTGACAAAACCTTCGCCGCGATGATGCCGATTGGCTACAAGCAACCGGAGGACGGCGGCCTTTACCTGATGTTCTTGAAGTCGAAAGACAAGAACTCGCCTTTCCGCGGGCAACGCCTGGTTTCGGAAGATCAAGGCTTGTTTGCGTTGACGGGTGGATCCGTTGAGCCTGCCGATCTCGTCCCTGACGATCCGATCAATTCGAAGTATCGAAAAATGAGTGCGCCGGCGTTTCTTCGAGAAGTTCATAAAGCAGTGCCGCGCAAAAACAAGGCGGAGAAGAAACCATAAGAAGTCAACTGCCGCTTGCGCAATAAAGCGGTAAGACGGTTGAGGAAAACTTGGCTGACACTTCCGGGAGAGGGAAATAATCATGAACAAGGTGCGAATGGTCACGGCCAATCTAATAGTTCCTATCCTGCTGGTCGGGCTTTGGACCGTGGCTGGCAAGTCGAAGGACGAGCGGAGACCGCAGCGCGCGGCCCTCGCCCGGAATGCCACTCAGGCGCAGGCACAGGGCGCTTCGCAATCGAATGCTCAAGGCATGAGTACCGAAGAAAAGTTGACTCGCGACGTCTACGCTCGGCTTATGCGCTACCAGTCAGCGGGAATCGATGAAAAAGCGGCGACCAGCGGCAGCGAAGCAAAGCCGGCTGATTTTCTGACCTTCGAATTACGCAGCGTTCACTCCGGCCCGGTCGCTGAGCTCGCGGAACGGCCGCTATCGGAATTGGTAACTGAGCGGGGCGGCGAGGTTGTCAATGTAAACGCCGTTCGCCTCAGCAGGATAGGGGGACCATCACACGCTTACTATGAAGCCGCCTGGGGCACTGCGCCGGTCAGCAAGCAGGCAGAGCAATCCGATCAATCGCAGCGATTCGCGAATTTCGACCGCTACACTTCTTACCAGGTCATTGTTCATCTCAATAATCAAAGCCGCACCTACCGTGCACTTGCGCTTTATCAAGTTCAGGAAGCGAGCGCCGGTTCGAAAATCCGATCGGCGCCGACGCGCGCAGAAATTCTCGATAACATTACGACGGACATGAATGCGGTCTACCGCGACGATTCTCCGCGGACGCGCGCGCCATGGAGTAAATACGTCAAGACCAGTTTGCACCGAGCTGTTGCCAGATCGATTAAAGCGAAAGTAGACGCGGGTCAACCGCTTCGCTCGGTTGATGATGCCATTGGTTACTTGCCGGGAGACGAGGTTGACGGCAGCGCTGGGAGTTACGCGATGGCGGTTGAGCCGATCGACCCCGGCGACGGCGGTGGCGGCGGCGATGGCGGCGGGGGTGGCGGCGACCCAGGTGGAACCAACGCTTGCCTCTCTCCCAAAGTTACAATGAGTGCGGCGAAGACAATCAAGGACGGTGAAACCGCTACCTTTACTGTGACCACGCAAAACGGCACGCCCACGGCCTACAACTGGAGCTATTCAGCGCCGTCTGGGTCTGGTAATAATCCACATGTGACGTTTACGAATGGCAACACTGATACGGTTACCACTGACGGGCATTGGTTCGCGAACCCGAATCAGGAGTGCGGGGCATCTTTCGACGCAGTCTATACAATCAAATGCACGGTGTCTTTTGGTAACACGACGAAGTCGGCTCAAACGACGCTTACGGTTAACGCGTTTTGGGATCCAGGCGGCACGACGGCGCCGCCGGTAATCTCGGGGGGCGTTGCCACCAGCTTCGACTCCACCAGAGGAGTTTGGTATGTTTCGGGTTCAGGTACAGCGGTAAGAGGTGCTCCCGTGGTCAATATACTCATTCCCGCCTCGAGCCAGTTTCGCACGAAAGCGGAAACGCACGAGGACAGGCACGCGTATCAGTGGACTACGGGCATGAACGTCGATTTGCTGCAGATCGCGGACTTGATGACGCATCTCTCGCCATTGACGGATGCCACGTCGGCCGGGTTGCAGCAAAAGATCAATACCGAGTTCCTAAACTGGTACAACGGACAGATCGCTATCGCCAATAACCGGAGGAACGCTGCCGAGAAGGATGCGTATTCTGTGTCTGACGCGATCGCGCCGAAGTATCTTTATCAGAATTGTGGTCGGTTCAATTGAGAAGGGGGTTGCTCATGTTGTCGTTTGGATTAATGGTCTCGTTAGCGCTTAGCGCCGCTGCAGGCATGCCGCAGGGCCCAAGGTTGAATACCGATTGGGGTCAGTTGGCCCACAATAGCCGCGCAGTCGTGGTGGCGGTTGCCGAGGAGACATCACCGGTAATCAATGGCGACAAAGAAATCAGCAAAGCCAGGAAAACAACGAACGGACAGGTTCTGGTGGAGCTGCAAAACCCAGCCGACTACATGGTTGGTCGTTTGGTGCGCTTGCGCGTGAAGGAAGTGCTCAAGTCGGACGTCGGTGTAAAAGTTGGAGGCTTCATAAACGTCTTTCTGCCCGGGCACTTTTCAAGCGAGGGCCAGCCCGCGCCTTTGAAAAACGAAACGTATTTGATTTTTCTGACTACGTTAAAGCCGGCGAAGGAGTGGCGTAACGTCTACGTTCAATCTACCGAGCACCCATCGCGAAAGTCGCCGTTCACGCCGCGGTTCTATTATCGAGTTGCGGATTCTAGTGACGGGGCGCTTTGGGTGACGCCGCAAAATCAGCAAACAATTGAGCAAGCGAAGCAGGCCGCGCGCCAGTCGCGTTGAGTTAGTCCAAAGTCCAAAGTCCAAATTCCAACGTCCAATGTCCAACGTTCGTTATCGCCTGACGACGTTGGACATTGGACGTTTGACGTTGATCCGATTGACAGTGTCAGAAGCCCAGTCATACACTCCGAGTCGAACGAGCACCAGTCATTATTAATACCACCTGCCTCGAGAAGTAACGTGTGAATCTTCCAAACGGCCTGACACTCCTGCGCATTTTTATTGTTCCGATTCTCGTCGTCGTTTTGCTTACGCCCTTTTCAGAAAGCTGGTTTGGTGTGCCGCGGCACATTCTCGGCGTGGCTCTGTTTCTCGCCGCTGCCTTGACCGACTTTTTGGACGGCCACTTCGCACGCAGCCGCAATCAGGTGACGCGTTTGGGTCAGCTGCTCGATCCGATCGCCGACAAGCTGTTGATTTCCGCGGCGCTGATTTCGTTGGTTGAGAATCAACTGGCGCCGGCCTGGGCGGTGGTCATCATCATCGGCCGCGAGTTTGCGGTCACTGGTTTACGATCGATTGCCGCAGCGGACGGGCTGGTGATATCAGCTTCGAAGATGGGCAAGTTCAAAATGCTGGTTCAGGTTTTCACAGTCGCTTTGCTCATCGTTTCCAGCGTCGCCGGCAAGCCGCCCGTTGGAAATTTTGGCAGGCCGTTTCCAGCGATCGAATTTTGGTCAGTGCCTGAGTTACGCGCCGCCTGGCAACATTTATTGGGGGCTGAGTCTACGACTTCGAGCGATTGGCAGGTTTTGTTCTACACGGCGGGCCGCGCGATGTTGTGGCTGGTGGTGATCTCTTCGTGTTTGTCGATGTACGGTTACTTCAGATCGTTTTATCGCGCGGTAGTTTCAAAGGCGGACTATGGCGCAGCGCCAGCCGGCAAGCCGATAATTCCTGCAGTGCACGATTAGTCACGCCCGTACTGCTGTCGGTGTCGTCGCGATCACAACTAAAATCTCCCAAACAGCATCCTTAACAACCCTAACCACGAAATGCTTTCACGTGGTGAGTGTTAATATATCTGCAATCCTGAGTGCGACTTGCCTTTTCCTATGCGGGTTGTTAGTATCCGCATTTTGTCGGAAAGCGCTATTTGTACTCTATAGCGGGCCGGCGTAGCTCAGTTGGTAGAGCATCTGATTTGTAATCAGAGGGTCGGGGGTTCAAGTCCCTTCGCCGGCTCCACTAGGCACTTGACAGGATATGCAGGGGTGGTCGAGTGGTTAATGGCACCGGGCTGTAAACCCGGCAGGCTAACGCCTTACGTAGGTTCGAATCCTACCCCCTGCACCAGGAGCAGAATTTCGAAATGCGGATTTCGAATTTCGGATTTTGTCAGACTCGGAAATATGCGGTTCAAATCCGCAATCCGAAATCCGCATTTCGAAATTTTTGTGGGCGGGTGTAGCTCAGTTGGTAGAGCATCAGCCTTCCAAGCTGAGGGTCGCGAGTTCGAATCTCGTCGCCCGCTCCAAAAGCTAAGGATGAAGGGTGAAGGATGAAGGATGAAAATTGCGGGAACGAAACAACTTCATCCTTCATCCTTCCGCCTTCATCC
>JBKPNP010000429.1:0-4792 GCA_046732775.1 Acidobacteriota bacterium | reverse complement strand
TAACCGGACCATCGTTCTCTTTATCGCGAAAGCCCTGCGTGTCGAGACAAACAAGTTCGGCGCGATTCGAGACGTAATACACGCGATCGCCGTCGACATACGGCGACGAAGCGACGCCTTGATACGGCCAATCGTTGACCCGTCCGGCGATCAGCTTGTCGTGGACCATCTGCCACATGAACTGGCCATCAGATTCGCGGAACGCCATAAGCACACCCTTATCGCCAGTGACCTTCGGATCGCGTAGTCCTTCGTTGTTGGTGCCGAGAAAAATCATACCGTTTGAGACTACAGCGTTCCCGTAAGTCTGCGAGCCAAGTTGCGCGACCCATCTCACGTTCTTCTTTGTCTTCACGTCCCATTCCGTCGGCGCGCCCTTCATGTTTGAAGTCATGTTGCGATCGGGCGTGCCGCCCCACATTGGCCAATCACCGTTGCCGGGATCAGACGCCGCAACCGGCCGAACGCTCTGCGCAGTCAGCAGCAATGCAATTGCCAACGTGCCAAACGCGAACGGCAGCAGTCTTTTGATCAAGGTTCGCCGCTTATGATTGCTTTTACTCGTGGTCATCGGTTGCTTCTCCAAACTCGGTAGAACTACGTTTATGAAAGATGATTACTTGTTTGCGTAGACCTTTATGTTGTCGAAATAAAGCTCGGCGAGCGCGCTGCCAAAGATGCCTGGCGCACCCTGGCGATTAGGAATTGGATCAATCCGCTCGATCATCCACGCTGACGGTTCAGCTTCGCCAACCGGCCAAACTTTTCCGCGCGCACGCGTTTTGCCGTCAGGAAGATTCTCGACCTCGAGCTTCATGCGATACCAGGTATCAGGTTTCCACGCATATGGAACACTCACGGTGCGCTTGATTTCAGGCTGCCACGGCTCAAGGTGCAGCATCTGGCTGTTGCCAAAGAGAATCAGTGAATATCGTTGTGCGATCACGCCCGCATCACCTTGTTGCCGGCGTTTTTGGGTCGCGTTGATGTCGGCCTCGACCGTGTAGTTCGAAAAACTTGGCGGTCCCATGTACGCCCGCGCGCGGCTCAGCAGCGACGAGCCTTCCGTCGTTTTCACGAGGACTTTACTGCCGTTTATTTCCCGCACCGCAAACTTCATCGTGGCATTCACCCACGTTAGCGGAATTGTGTTGACGGCCATAGCGTCGAAGTTTTCACTCCACGGCAGCGGTGGGAAAACGCGAACGCTGGCTGAACCGCTGAGGCCGCCAACAGATGCTTTCACCAGCCCAGCTTGGGGAATTGCATCGCTGGATGCGGTGAACTGGCCGTTAGCGATCTCTCCCTTTAACTGATCGAGTGACCACGTCGCGCCTGAATCTTCGCGCACGAAATTACCCTGTGCGTCGAACAAGCGAACGCGGAAGTTAACTTTATCCCCAGGCTTCAACATCAACTCGGTCGGTACGACTTGAGCGTAAGTCGGCGTGGCAGTGGAAGGGACCAGGCCGGCAACGGGCACCGATTGATGACGCGTCTTCTTCCCGATCGCGTAAAGGTTGGAATCGGAAACCAGATACACACGACCATCCGATACGGCTACCGACGCGATGATCGCTTCGGGCGCTTGCGGCGTACCTAACTCATCCTCGTCAACAATCTTCACTCCCGTAGCCGACGGCTCGAGAATGAAAAACTTGCCGTTCTCAGTTCCTACGTAAAGCTTGCCGTCGGCAAACACCGGAGACGCTTTCTGAATCGTGCCGAGGTTTTGCAACCACAATTGTTTGCCGCTGTTCACATCGAACGCCGCGATGTTTGCGCCGTTGTCCACCTGATAAAGACGTTCGCCATCAAGCACGGGGGAAGAGAAGCCGCCCTGCCAGCCGTAGACGCTCCACTTCGTTTGCTCCTTCTTGATTTCTCCCTTCGAGGCAGCATCGACGGCAACCATCATTCCCATTTCGCTCGAATCGAGATTCTCTTCGCTGTGCGTAAGGATCGCGATGTTGTTGTGAACGACGACGCCGGTGTTCAGACCGCGTTTGCTGATTTCATACTTCCAGACCGGCTCGCCGGTCTGCGCTTTGATCGCATGGACGACGCCGTCGCTGGCTCCCTGTATCAACAAGCGCGTGCCGTTGACGTTAACGATAATCGGCGCCGCATAGGTGGTGTCATACGGCCTGCCGCCGGGAGCGCTAATCCACATCGTCTCGCCGGTTTTCTTGTCGAACGCCATGAAGCGATGCGCGCCGCGTCCGTGTTGTCCCCACTGGAAAGTGACACCGCTAACAATGACGAGATCACCATCGATGAGTGGCGAGACCGTGCGGCCGCCGTGCGTAGTTAGTAAACCAAACTCCTCACCGAGCGAACGTTCCCACAAAACTTTGCCTTCGCGGTTCAACCCAATCAGGTTTCCGCCAACGCCAAACACGTAAATATTTCCGGTCGTCGGATCGCCAACAGGCGAAGCCCAGCCCACGCGATGCGGCGGCACGTCGCTGAGGTAAACATTGAACCGGTGTTCCCAGAGAAGTTTGCCGTTGTCGGCGTTGAAGCACATCACGCGCTCCTGCTCCAACTCGCCCTTCTCGGCGGTATTCTGCAGGCAGACGCGATTGTCGAACGCGATCGGCGCCGAGCGCCCGCCGTACGGCACTTTCCACGCCAGATTTTCTCCGGTCGGGCTCCACTTTGTCGGCAGTCCCTTTTCGGAAGAGATGCCGTCGCGATTTGGACCGCGCCACTCAGCCCAGTCGTTGGGAACTGGCGGTGTCAACACGACGAGCGCGAGTGAAAGATACAGAAAAATGGAAGACAGGTTAGTCATTTTGGATTTCCAACTTTAATTGCGCTAAGCAGGTTGTTGAAAGAATTGTTCAGGGTTAAATTGATGCGTGCTGCAACCTTAGAGATGTAGAATACGTAAACGAGCGTTGCAGTGATTCACTTTTTCTTCGTTTTTCTTTTAGCACCCGCGTCTTTCAATTAACACATTGCCTTTCAGTTTACCCGCGAAGGGCAACTTGGTGAAACTGCTATGAAGACAACCCGGATCTTACTCTTTCTTTTTGTCTCACTCATGCTTTCCCTTGTGGGCATCGCGCAAGCTCCGAACTCGGCGTTGAATGAACAGCTTTTCGAAGCCGTGCGTAAGGGTGACGCTGCTGCGGTGACCGCGTTGCTGGATAAGGGCGCTGACGTTAACGCAAAATTTCGTTACGGTGCGACCGCATTATTTAAAGCCGCCGAGCGTGGTCATGTCGAGGTCGTAAAAGTGTTGTTGGCACGTGGGGCCGATGTCACCGTCAAAGATACTTTCTACGGTGCGTCCGCGATGACCTGGGCACTGCAAAACGAACATTTCGACGTGGTGCGGGCACTCGTAGAAAAAAGCACCGACAGCGTTGACGAAATACTGATGGCTGGAGCGCGTGGCAGCAAGCTCGAGCTGGTGCGAATCGCCACGGACAAAATTGCCAGCGACAAAGGACTGATTAAACCGGAACTGTTGACGGTTGCGCTCGAAGCTGCGGTTACAAGCGAACCGAAAAACGATGAGATAGTCGCTCTCCTGAAAACCGCAGGCGCAGTACCGCCGCCGGCGATTCCAGTGAGTGTTCTGGATTCTTACGCCGGCAGGTACAAAGGTGAGCCCGGCCCCGAGTTGGACCTGCTGCAAAAGGACGGCAGGCTTTTCGCGCAACGCACTGGACAAGCCCCAATCGCATTGATGGCGTTCGATGAGGTGACCTTCAAGCCGATTGCCTTCGATGGCATTTCCTTCAAATTCAAAGTTGAAAACGGCAAAGCTGTCGCGATCGAATTTAAACAGGGAACGAACACCACAATGCTCAAGCGACAGTAAGTCGAACTCTTTTTACAAAGGCTTCCCCATGAAACGAATCACACTCTCGCTCTCCGCCGTCTGCCTTTTCGCTTCCGTTGTGGCGGCTCAAAATTGGCCGCAGTTTCGCGGCCCCGGCGCGACCGGCGTCACCGAAGGCGGGCAAATGCCGGCGACTTTCGACGCTACAAAAGCTGCGAACGTGCGTTGGTCAACGCCCATTGCCGGCCTTGGTCACTCGAGCCCGGTCGCCTGGGGCAAGAAAATTTTTGTGAGCACGGCCGTCAGCAGTGCTGCTAAATCCGAAACGCGTTACGGCCTTTATGGAGACGTCACTCCGGTAAAGGACGATCCAAAACATACCTGGAAAGTGTTTGCGCTCGACTCTGAAACCGGCCGCGTGCTTTGGGAGCGCACGGCTTCAGAGGGGATACCGAAGGTCAAGCGTCACCCGAAATCGACGCATGCGGATTCAACCCCGGTAACCGATGGCAAGCACCTGGTGGTGTTGTTTGGTTCAGAAGGTCTCTTCTGCTACGACCTGAACGGGAAACTGCTGTGGAAATCGGACCTGGGCGTACTCGATTCCGGGTGGTTCTACGACGCTGACTACCAGTGGGAACACGGCAGCTCGCCGATCATTTTCAAAAACCTGGTGATTGTGCAGGCCGATGTGCAAAAGGACTCGTTCATTGCCGCCTACGACATAAAGACCGGCAAACAAGTTTGGAAAACAGCCCGCGAAGAGGTTTCGTCGTGGGGCACGCCCACAGTTTACGAAGGCAAGACGCGGGCGGAGTTGATCACAAACGGTTCGAAAGCGATCCGCGGTTACGATCCGATGACCGGCAAAGAGCTGTGGCGGTTAACTCCTAATTCAGAAGTTACAACGCCGACGCCGTTCGTCGCGCATGATCTGATTTTTGTAACCAGCGGCTACGCCCCTATCCAACCGATCTACGCAATTCGTCCGGGCGC
>JBKPNP010000428.1:0-1385 GCA_046732775.1 Acidobacteriota bacterium | reverse complement strand
AAAGTTGTCGGCGACCGGCTGCTTTATCTGTACTCGGAAATCAAAGACGAATACCTGCGCGAGCGCAGCTCCGATGTGGACGACGTCATGAAGCGATTGCTGACCGCGCTCAGCGGGGGCAGGCCGCTGGAGCCGCAACTGTCGGAAGATGCTGTGATAGTTGCTCAGGACCTGTTGCCGTCAGCGGTCGCCAATCTCGACCTCGAGCACGCGCGCGCGCTCGCCACTGACAGCGGTGGCTGGACCTCCCACACAGCGATCCTCGCGCGTGGAGTCGGGATACCCGCGGTCGTTGGCTTGCGCGACTTTTATCGTCTAACCAGAACGGGCGATCGCATCATCGTTGACTCCACGCGCAATCAGGTAATCCTGCATCCATCCACCGGTACGCTTGAGCGTTACGAAGCTGAAACCGCGGCCTACTCACCCGACCGCCGCTTCAGCCAGACGAGTCAACCAGGCCCGATACGCACGACGGACGGCGTGGCAGTCACGCTGCGCGCCAATGTTGAAGTGCCTTCTGAATTCGCCGGCGTCAAGAAATATGGCGCTTCGGGAGTCGGCTTGTACCGGTCCGAATTCTTGTTAGCGCGCCGCGGCAGCCTGGTGTCAGAAGAGGAACAGGTCGCAGCATATCAGGCAATTGGCAAGGTCGCCGGCGAAGAAGGCGCCGTTATCCGCCTGTTTGATTTGGGTGGAGACAACCTGCGCGAACAGTTTCAGGAGGGCGAGAAAAACCCGGCGCTCGGACTACGCGCTATCCGGTTCGTGTTGGCAAACGAAGCAATTATGCGTGGTCAGGTTCGAGCAATCATGCGGGCCGCGGCGGACGCAAATTTGAAAATCGTTTTGCCGATGGTAGCTGACGTAAGCGATGTGAAACGCGCGCAGGCAATCATCGCGGACGAAGTCGCGAAACTTAAAGCGGCCGGAACGCGCTGCGGCAGCGTCGCCGTCGGGGCGATGATTGAGGTGCCCTCCGCCGTGGTGCTGGCTGACAACATTGCGCGCACAGTCGACTTCTTCGAACTGGGAACGAACGACCTCGTGCAATACACGCTCGCGGTCGATCGCGGCAACGACGAAGTAGCCGACTGGTTTCGCACGCTTCATCCAGCTGTCCTGCGTAGTATTGACCTCAGTCTGAAAGCGGCGGCACGCGCCGGCATTCCAGTAATCGTCTGTGGGGAAATGGCTTCAACGCCGGCGTACGTGGTGCTGTTGATAGGTCTCGGAGCCACAGAGTTGAGTATGACGCCCTCTTTGATTCCGCGTGTGCGTCGCACGATTGCCGGGGTCGATGCCAAACATGCGCAACTGGTGGCGGCCGAGTGCCTCGAGTGTGATACAGCTGATGAGGTTGAGGAGCTGGTGCGACGCAGTTT
>JBKPNP010000427.1:0-2352 GCA_046732775.1 Acidobacteriota bacterium | reverse complement strand
CCCCAAGCGGCAGAAGCGTCGCGGTTGTAGCCGATTTGACACCAGGTAACGTCGCCACGCGTTTCAGCAGTTCGTCGTAAAAAAGCATTCCCGGGGGATCGCGCGGATCATCAGCCGTTTTTGGTTCCGGATACTTTGCGTCGGGCAAAGGTATGCGCATCGTGATCAGACTGTGTTCGGTGAATCCGACGTCTACCTGACGCAGCTTAATGAAGCTGCGAATCATCAGCCCCGATGCCACCAGGAGCACCAACGCCAGCGCAACTTCGGCAATCACGAGGGTGCGGCGCATGCGCGTTTGCCCGCGTCCGCCAATACCGCTGCGCCCGCCTTCGTTAAGCGATTCACGAACGTCGGCCTTGCCGGCTTGCAGAGCGGGCAGTAAACCGAAGATCAGGATCGTCAGCAGCGCTAAGCCGAATGTGAACAGGAGAACTCGACCATTGACGGTGATGGGATTGCCGCGCGGCAACGAAGACGGTAACAACGAGGAAAGCAAATCAATCCCCCAGGTCGCCAGCAACAACCCGAGTACTCCGCCGATGACGCCCAGCGGCAAACACTCGATGATCACCTGGCGCACGATGCGTCCGCGGCTGGCCCCGAGGCTGGCGCGAATTGCCAGTTCCCTTTCGCGCGTTGAGGCACGCGCCAGCAGCAAGTTCGCGACATTCACACAGGCGACGAGCAACACGAAGGCAACGGCGCCCAACAACACCAACAATCCTGTACGAGAGTCTCCGGTGAGCTGGTCTTGCACCGGAACAACTACTGCGGTTGTGCCGGAGCTGGCGGGGAATTCCGCGTACATGGCTTTCGCAATCGCGCTCAAGTCCTGCCGCGTTTGCTCAACGGTTACGCCCGGCTTGAGCCGGCCCACGACGTTGATGAAGTAATTGTTGCGCGTCGCCTGGTTGTCCTTGGGCGCAAACGCGATGGGTGTCCAAAGGTCGACCTCGGGAAGGTTGTCAAAAAACGGCAGGCCCTGGGGCATGACCCCAACCACGCTGTAGTTCTCTCCACCCAACTTGATGTCGCGGCCGACAATATCCGGATCCCCGCCAAAGCGACGCTGCCACAATCCGTGACTCAGCAGCACCACATGGTGGTTGCCAAATTGTTCTTCTTCGTGACTAAACAGACGTCCGCGCGCCGGCGAAACTTTCAGAACCTGAAACAGATTTCCGGTGATGTAAGCGCCCTGGATAAACTCCGGCGGATTACCTGCCGAAGACAGGTTGAAGTCGCCGTTGTAAAAAGCAGCCAGGCCGTCGAGTGTTTGATTTCGATCACGCCAGCCTTCGTAATCAGGCCAGGCGTTTGATCCGAGAGAGCCGTCAGACGAAGGCAATGAAAGGAACACGAGGCGATTCGCTTCAGGGTAAGGCAACGGTCGCAACAGGACTGCATCCACCACGCTGAAGATGGCGGTGTTGGCGCCAATGCCAAGCGCCAAGGTCATCACCGCAATGATTGCGAAAATCGGAGTCTTCATCAGCGTCCGTAAGCCGAACCGTAAATCCTGTACTAATGAATTCATCGCTCCTCCTCTTCGTGTTCAGCCCTATTCGTATCTCAGGGCCTCGAGCGGATCGACTTTCGTTGCGCGTCGTGCGGGCACGTAACACGCGATAAACGCCACCAACGTCAATACTGTCGCCACCGCCACAAACGTGAGCGGGTCTTTCGCGGTCACGCCAAAAAGAAGCGACGACATCAGTCGCGTTAATCCAATTGCGGTCAGCAACCCGATGACTATCCCAACCACAACCAAACCCATGCCCTGGCCCACGACAAGTTTCAGCACATCGAAACGCCGTGCGCCCAAAGCCATTCGTACGCCAATCTCGTGCGTGCGCTGGGTAACTGAGTACGACATGACGCCGTAAATTCCAGTACACGCGAGGATCAAAGCGACTAAGGCAAACATCGCAATGAGTCCGGTGCGATAGCGCGGCTCGGCCACTGCGCGCTGGAGCCATTCGTCCATTGTTCTCAGCTCAGCCACCGGTTGATTAGGATCGATTCCCTGCACTTCCTTTCGCACCGCAGCGCTGAGGTTCGTCGGGTCTCCTTTTGCCCGCAGAACTACATTCGTTCCGCGCTCATAAACTGGCATGTACATCGCGGGCCTGGGTTCCGACTCCAATTGGCGGTGACGGATGTCGCCGACGATGCCGATGATTTCGAATGCCTGATTCCCGAAGCTCATAACCAGGCGCTTACCGAGCGGATCCTCGTCCGGGAATGTCTGGCGCGCTAACAAGTCGCTGATGATCACGACCTTCGCGCCCTGTCTCACTTCCTGGTCTGTGAAATTCCGGCCACGCAGAAACGGAATCTTGAGAGCGT
>JBKPNP010000426.1:0-4388 GCA_046732775.1 Acidobacteriota bacterium | reverse complement strand
GGATCGTTGAATTGGTTTTCCCCGCCCTTGGGCCAGGTGTAGAGCTTGCCGACGTCCACAATGATTTGTCCTTCGGCGTCAAGCTCAACGTGCGCGCGATCCATCGGCCGCGGCGCCGGACCTTCAAAGTTGATAGCTTCGCTGTCGTAACCGCTGCCGTGGCAGGGACATTTGAATTTGTTTTCGCTGGCTTTCCAGTCAGGCGTGCAACCGAGATGCGTGCAGCGCGCATAGATCACAAAAATGCGATCGGAAGTCTTGTCCACCCAGATGCGATATTGCTGCTGCCACTTGGTGTCCACGCCCAGCGCATAATCTGAAGGAAAGCCGATGGGAAATTTGCTGGATGGCTCAAGGATGGAACGCGGCAGAAAGAAGCGCAGGAACATGAAAAAGCAGGTGGCGAGAAATCCGACCACCGTCGCCCAAACGATGCGACGCCGCATCTTGTTTACTGCCGGTTCCGGCGTGCTCTCGACTACGGCTCCCGCCGGACGCGGCGCTGCTTTCGCAGCCGGCGGCAACGGCGGCTTCACGGCTGGAGTTGCCTTAGCCGGCGTTCCAGCGGCGACAGTTTCTCCTGGCTGCGAAGGCCTGGCGCTATCCGGTGCTCGCTCTGAATCGAGCGGACTATCCACTATGCGATTCCTCCGTGGGAAAATCGGGGAAGTACACTACGACGCCCGCATTGAGTGCTAACTATACAACTCCCCGCATTGCAGGGAACACTCTCTGCGCTGGTACAAGTATTCGTCTATACATGAAGAGCGCCGCGCCAGCTAATAATTTATAAAAAGGCTACGGGTGCGTATTTATAACCTGTTTTGTAATTTACTGGCAAGAAGATTCGAAAAAAACAGTGGGCGGTGGGCAGTGAGCCGTCAGTAGTCAGTAATCAGTAGTCGGTAGTCGGTAAGTGAGCAGTCAGCGGTCAGCAGTCAGCGTCGGACTGAGCAGCGCACTACTGGCTACCGGCTACTGGCTACTCACTCCTCTTCGGGCAACGAACGCGCAATGCCTTTGGCAGGATTTGAAAAGTTGCGGGAAGCTGGCCGGGAATTTCACCGTCAACTTCGATCTCAACATTCTGAGCGGCATCGACTCCGCGCGCGAACACCTTGGCAGCGAGCGCGTGGCCGACTTGCTGCATACTGAGGTGAGCGCCAAGGTACAAGCGCGGCGCGTTCGCGAGAATTCTGGCAGCTCCCAAATCTCCAATACTGACTACATCAAACTTCCCATCCGCGAGTTTTGCGTTCGGAGCTATCTTCATTCCGCCGCCGAAGTATCGGGCGTTTGCGACGCAGAGATTTGCGACCGTCATATGGCGCGCATCGTCATCGTCAAGTTGAACAACGACACGCGTGGCCGATTTTCTCGCCGCGGTCTGCAACATCGCCGCCGCGAATGAGACACGCCCGCTCAACCATCTTGGCGCTTTCGCCGGCAGCCATTCAGGGCCGCCCTCTTTCACGCGCGCGACCACGTCTGCACTCAAACCGAACGACGCGACACCTAAGAAATAACGCGATTCGAGTTCGCCGCGGTTGTTCGTAAAACTAACTTTTCCGACGTCAATCAAACGCGTTTGCCCCGAACTGAGAATCCTGGCCGCGGCCGCAGCGCGCGCCGGGATGCCGATCGTTTTGCGAAAGTCTCCGCCCGTCCCGCTCGGTAGAATCCCCAGCTCAGCATCGCTACCGGCGGACAAGATTCCGTTGGCCACTTCGGAAATTGTGCCGTCGCCGCCGCAGGCGATGATCAACTTGCAACCTTTTCGCGCTTCGCTTGCCGCCAGCTCGATTCCCTCGCCTGCTCTGGTGGTGAACTTAGGGCTGAACGCACCAAAGTGTGTGGCAAGCTCGCTGGCAAGGCGCGGCCAGGCATCGCGGGTCGCGCCGCCGGCTGATTCAGGATTGACGATGACAATGGGTGTGGACATGTTTAGAACGGGGAGCGGGGGCAAGCCCGCCTTCCCGGCCGTGAGACATTTATGTTTGAGTCATTTGCTTTTGGATGATTGGCTTTCAGTCAAAACAGAAGGACTCACGCATGAAAACCTCAGGGTGAGGAAGGTGGGCTTGCCCCCGCTCCCGCTAACCCCTCATTCAACTGAATCCGCCGATCAACCTCACCCAACTCTGCAATCTTGCTCATCACAAACTTTGAAATCTCAACATAAGTTCTTGCCTGATCTTTCCTGGACAAGTAATCAGTCAATTCCAGCTGTGGCCCGAAGTGTATGCGAATCTTTTCCCCTCCGCGCCAGTTCCCCATGACCTGTTTCGGCAAATCATTACTGAGGCCGGCGATGAAAACGGGAATGACCTGCGGCGCCGAATCCTTTATCAGTTTCCCGATGCCCGGTTGGGCCGGCAGATATGAATACGGATCAGGCCCTTTGTTGCGCGTGCCTTCAGGGTGAAAGCCAATCACGTTGCCGCGTCCGGTTTTGCAGAGCTCGGTTAGTTGACGAAATGAAAACTTGTCGAACGCGCGCTTCTCGATAATTGGTTTTTCACCAGAGGCAAAGAACGGCGGATACATCGACCACCAGCCCATTACCAGATTCACGAACAAGCCGAGGCCCGAGTCGTAAAAGAATCTGCCGCGCACCGGGAAGAACAACTGCTTGCGCCACGACGTGTGCCGAAACAAAGTGGTCGACACAACATACATGTCAAAAAACGAGCGATGGTTTGCGGCGAATAGGATGGGACGCTCACGGTCGACGGCCTCAACGTGCTCGAGCCCGTACACACGCATCAGATTGTAAGTTGACAGATGAATCCAGCCGGCGCCGAACACTTGCTGGCACCACGTCCAAAAGCGTTTCCAGTTTCCCTGGTTCATCCGGTGGATGAAACGAAAGGCGCAGCGTTCGAAAGTTGATAGAACGGCGAACTCGTCTGGGGCGGGTTCGATAAACGAGCTTCTGATCCCGTTTATCTCGGATCGGACGTTGGGAACTATTTGAGTTGGATCGAACAACTTTCTCTTGCGGCGTTGCCGCCTTGCATGCGGAAAGCCTCTGGCTTTCCGTTACAGTTCGAATTTGTCACTCAACGGCGAAGTACTTCGCCTCTGGATGGTGGACGATGATCGCGGAAGTCGATTGCTCCGGTTCGAGTTGAAACTCTTCACTTAATTCCACGCCTATACGCGCCGGATCGATCAGTTCAAACAGCTTAGCCTGATCCTCGAGGTTGGGACAGGCTGGGTAGCCAAAGCTGAAGCGCGAGCCCTGGTATCGCTGTTGAAAAAGTTTGCGCACATCGGCCGCATCGTCGCCGGCAATGTTCAGCTCCTCGCGAATGCGTTTGTGCCAATACTCGGCGAGGGCCTCAGCGCTTTCGACACTCAAACCGTGGAAATAGAGATATTCGGCGTAGTTGTCAGCCTTGAAGAGCTCGTGCGCATACTCACTGGCGCGGCGTCCCATGGTGACCAGGTGAAACGCGACCACATCCATGCGCCCTGATTCCTGTGATGCAAAAAAGTCGGCCAGACAAAGATTCTTTCCGCCGGGCTGCCGCGGAAAGGTAAACCTCATCCGCTCAGTTTTCTCATCGTCGCTGTAGATTACTAGATCGTTTCCCGCGGACTGCGCCGGAAAATATCCGTAGACGACACGCGGTTGCAGCAGCTTCTCGCGCTTGCTGCGCTCTTTCAGTTCCTCATAGATCGGACGAACCGTATCGCGAACCAACGCTTCGTATTCATCCGCTGCTCGCTTGCCCTGTTTGAACTGCCACTGCCCTTTGAATAACGCGGTCTCGTTAACGAAGGAAAACACGTCGTCGAGATCGATGTCTTCAACTACGCGCGATCCATAGAACGGAGGCCGCGGAATTGGGTTATCAGAACTGACGTTGGAACGCGTGGTATGCGTCGTATCGCCCAGCGGCGCTGCTCCGCGCGGCTTCACCCGCTTGCTGATACCAAGTTTCGCTTCTTCGCCAACACGATCTTCTACGTCTTCCGGCTGCTCGCCGTTGTCGCTAGTGGCCGCCGCTGCCGCCTTCGCGCGCTCTGCAACGACGGGGTCGCCATTACCGGCGCCGACAAGTTTGTCCATCGTGTGCAATCCCGCGAAAGCATCGCCGGCATAGAACAGCGTGCCTTTATAGATCGACTTTAGATCTTCGTCGACGTAACGACGCGTCAAGGCCGCGCCACCGAGAATGACGGGGACGGTGATGCCGCGCTCGTTCATCAGGTCGAGGTTGTCCTTCATGATCAACGTCGACTTCACCAGCAAGCCGCTCATGCCAATCGCGTCCGCCTGATGCTCTTCCTGCGCTTTAAGAATGTTGTCGATTGGCTGCTTGATGCCGAGGTTGATCACCCGGTAGCCGTTGTTCGTCAGGATGATGTCGACCAGGTTT